>JAYROD010000192.1:0-2753 GCA_041911835.1 Fimbriimonadaceae bacterium
AAGGTCTTGCCGCCGTCCGTCGAGGCGGCCAGGAAGATGCCCGTCGACTTAGGCCCGCCGATGTAACCATGGGAGTAGTTGAAATAGACTTCGCCGTTAACCGGATTGACGGCCAGCCACTCTCGATCCAAGGGGCCGTCGATCCCTTTGCCCGGAACCAGGGTCTTTCCGAAGTCGGTCGAATACCAAGGCTGCATTCCCGATACGCCGTTCTTGATGTGTACGACATTGACTCTCCCGTCCGGCCACGCGTAAACATCCATGTCGCACATGGCGTTCTCGAGCAGCTTCGGCTCTCCGAACGAGGCGCCCCAGTCGTGACTGACATAGAATTTGCAGGGCTGGTGGCAAGTGGCGTAGACGTTGCCCTTGTCATCGGTGGCGACTTTCGCTTCACCGCCTTGCCCGAGAGAAACACGGTCTTTCCACTGAGCGGAAACGGGCGCGACGAGAGCCGCCGAGGCGATCAGAAATGGAGTAAATCGGCGCATTGCACTAGATTAGCGTCTGGAACGCCTTTTGTGTTCCGGCAAATTGCTAGACCGTGTCCCATAAAGTGATGGCAAGACCGATTGATTGCTTCACCGATACACTTCAATGAGAGGTAGCCCGTGAAGGAAACCGCCATTGCCGCAACCGCGAGGCCAAAGCCAGGCTCGGCCCCATTGGAAATCGGTAAGACGCCGCTGGTCAACGTCGGAGGCGTGATCGTCAAGCTCGAGTGCGTCAATCCCACTGGAAGCATCAAGGACAGGATCGCCGAGTACATTTTGGTTCGAAGCAAGCAACTGGGATTGCTGCACGAGGGCCAAAGGATCATCGAAGCCACGAGCGGAAACACGGGCATCGCCATGGCCTATTACGGCCGGGCTCTCGGCCACCCCGTCACGATCGTCATGCCTGAGAACATGACCGATGAACGGAAGGACCGTATTCGTTCATTGGGGGCCGAACTTATCCTCTGTTCTGCCGAGGGCAGCTTCGCCGAAGCCGCAGCCATCCGAGATGAAATGGCAGTGAAGCATGGCTGGTTCAATCCAGATCAGTTCTCCAATCCGCTGAATATCGAATGTCACGAAGCCACCACGGGCCAGGAGCTGATCGAGCAGGCTGGAGCGGAGCCCATCGATGCCTTTGTGGCGGGAGTAGGCACTGGTGGCACGCTGATCGGAATTGGACGAGCCCTGAAAGCACCAAATCCAAGCGTCCATATCGCTGCGGTTGAGCCGACGGAGTCGCCTGTGATGTCAGGCGGCGCCCCCGGTGCCCACAGAATCTTTGGAATCGGCGACGGTTTCATTCCGTCGATCGCTTCAAACGGTCGCGACGGACTCAATTCGATGATCGACGAGGTGCTCCTCGTTTCCAGCGACGAAGCCATCGCCATGGCTCACGCGCTGAGGACGAAGCGAGGATTGTGCGTAGGTATCTCCTCAGGCGCAAACTATGTGGCCGCACTCCGACTTCGAGAGCGGTTCTCCCGTGTGGCGACGGTGTTCGCCGACGGATACGGTAAGTACGTTTCGCATGGGCTGTGCTCCGCCGAGCCCGGCTCCTGCATATTTGAGAATCGCTGCATCGCGCGCGAAGCAGCTATCGGCATGCGCTAGCCTTCTTTGACCAGCAGCGATGCTTCCGAGAACAGCTCGGCAACGTATTCGCTGAGGAAGAAGCGACCCTTCAGCTTGGCCGCGGAATACCACGGGCTCATGAGGACCGAGCGGAGGAGGAACACTCCCGAGCGTTCATATTCTTCCACCGTGACTCCGAGCCGATCCAAGAACGACTGAACGGTTGCGGCAGAGTATTGGGCCGGGGAGATGGTCGTTCGACTCGCAAAGAACCTTTGATCGTAAACGTGCTTCTCCGCGTGCTCTGTCAGGCTGAATCGCGAGTACAGCTTACGGTTCAGCTGATTAATCGCGTCCAACGACGTCGGTCTCTCGGGTCGAAACGCGTAGCAGACGATGTTGGACCCTGGCTGGCACAATGTCACAGCCCTGACCTCCTGAGGTCCCGCCCAGTCGGGATAGTTTTCCAATAGGGCTGTCAGTTCGCTCGCGTTGCGTACCGTTTCTCGGATTAGCTTTCCATGTCCGGTCGCGTCGAGGGGTATGAGCTTATGACTCAGCCACACAGCGGCCGCCGAGGCACCCGGCTTGCTGCCCTCGAGGATATAGACACCGATTCGATTCGACGAACGTTCCGAATCGACGTCCTCGGCTTCGTCCTCCAAATAGGGCGCCGTCTGCCGAGCAAGGGGCTTGACAATGCTCGATCTGAAGCTGATCGCGCCTGCAGGATAGGGGATATAACCGAGTTTGTGAGGATCGATCGTGATCGAATCGCATTCGCCGAGCCGCTCGAGCGCGTCGCAAGCCGATCGCTCGGGAAGTTGGAGATCGATCGTTTTCTGGCTGCCGTTGACAAAAACCGTCGTCGTAGGGTCTCCGAGTCCAACGCGCTTCGGCAGTGTCAGGGTTCGGAGGTAACCCCCATACGCCGCGTCGGCATGGAGCCAGAAGGAACTCTTTCCATCGGCTGCGCGCTGGGATCGCAGATCGAGGATCTCGTTCACTGGGTCGATGGCGCCTTCCTCCGTCGAACCGACAACTGCGACAACGGCCAAAACATGGTCGCCTCGAGCCTCCACCTCTTCAATCCGTCGTCCCAACTCATGGGGAATCATCCTGAATTCGGAATCGACAGGAATGGTCACCAGGGAGCGCCTTCCGAAACCCAGCAGGTCCATC
>JAYROD010000193.1:0-2060 GCA_041911835.1 Fimbriimonadaceae bacterium
ATGGTGTGCGACAACGGCTATCATCTACTACGACCGCCGGATCAGGCTCGAAGGCTATGACATCGAAGTGCTTTCTATGGACGCGAGGCGGACCAGCCGCCAAAGCCGTTTCCAGCTTTAGCTTTCTTGCGCTTGCCCTCACCCTGCTTGCGCAGCCCTATTCGCGGCTAAACGACCAGTTACGCTCGGAGACGGATCCCCAACGCATCAAGCAGATTCTGAGTCAGGCTAAGCCGTTGGAAGACGATGCCGAATTTCGAAGCGCCATGCGAAGCATCCTCGATTCCAAATCGCCAAAGCGCCCTGAAATCGAAAGGCTGAAGGGGATGCTCGCCGTTCGAGCCAAAGCGGAAGGATCGCCAGCCAGAGGCAAGCTCGATGACCCACAGAAGGCCGCCGAAGGCATCCGCTCTTCACCCCTCTACCACGATGCCGGCGCTCAGCAATCCAGCAACTGGATCGGTAAGGCTTACAAGCGCTTCCAGGACCTTCTTGATCGGATGAACGCTCCAAAGTCCCCCTCGGCTCAGCTCCCTAACGTCTCCCCGGTTGGCTCCTGGGCAGTGAGCGCCATTTGGGTCGTTCTCGGCGCTGGGCTTTTGTTTTTTGTGTATCTCATCTTCCGAAACGTTCGATGGAGGTCGCGCAAAGCAAAGAAAGTAGGGGGACTCTTGGACGACGACGAGCCGGATCGAACGGCCGACGAGTGGCTCCAGACGGCGCACGAACTTGAATTTCAAGGCAGATATCGCGAAGCAGTTCGCTGCCTTTACCTCGCCTCCTTGGCACGTCTCGACGAGGGTGGCGTCGCCCGGTTCCTCCGCTACCAGACCAATTGGGAGCATTACCACCGAATCCAGGCGAGCCCCAAACGTCCACCCGCCATCGACCTTCTTCCGACGACGAAGGCGTTCGACCGAATATGGTACGGCTTCGAGCCTTGCGGACCCGAGGCCGTCGCCCAATTTCGCTCCGCTTATCAACAGGTCTGTGACGAGCTGCGACTCCAGAGGTCCGCATGAAGCGCCAGGGGTTGCCGACGATCATATGGGTTCTCGCCATTCTGTTGATCGGCGCGTCGGTAGCCCTCATCTGGTCTCAATCGGACCGAGATACTAACCCCAGCGGACTATCCACGGGGCCGAGCGGCACGCGGGCGTTCATGGAGTTGCTCCGAGCGGACGGATACGAGGTTGTGGTCGATGAGAGCGCCAAACCACAGCTTGCAGGGGCCGCGCTTCTCATCGCATTCCCAGTGCTCGATTCAATGACCGGCGCAGAAGAAGAAGTCCCGCAGAATTCCTTTCTCGAAGAGCAGATTAGGCCGTTCGTTCAGAAAGGCGGATGCGCTCTGATCTTTGGGCTGCCGCAAGACTTTGATGAAGAAACTCGCTCAGCGAAGAACTCTGTCCGGGTCTCGAATAGATTTGACCCGGATCCGAAAGCATACAATGTCTCCTCCGGAAGGATAGTTTATCTCACTGCCGGCGAATTGGCTTCGTCGGGCAGCCCTACCGTGTCCTCTTGGCAAGGTGAGGAAGGAGAGTCGTTTGTCTCAATTGCCAAGGAAGGCAACGGCTATTTGGTAGCCGTTGCTGATGGGCTAGGCACGACGAACCGCTTCATAACCGCCTTCGATAATGCCACTCTATTTTTGAAGTTGGTCAGGAGCCTGGCCCCTGCTGGTTCAAAGATCGTTGTCTGTGAGGCCGCCATCCATGGCGGCATACGCCCGTCGCTCTTTGAGGCGATTGGACCCTGGGCGGCAAAGGCGCGGAATCAGGTTATCGCTCTGTTCTTGCTCGGCATTCTTATCTTGGGAGTGCGCTTTGGATTTCCTGAAGCCCCAAGAGTGCTTCAGCGTGGGTCGAGAGAGTTAGTCGACGCGATAGGGGATACGTTGCGACGTGCGAAGCAGACCAAGCTCAGCCTCTCGATACTTTCATCGGATATCGATTCGCAAATCCGAAGAGCGCTCAAGCTCCCATCCGGCGCGCCGATCAAGGATCGCGACGCTCGTATCCCGGAAGCGCTTGCCGCCTCGCTCGCCGAGGTCGAAA
>JAYROD010000194.1:0-2012 GCA_041911835.1 Fimbriimonadaceae bacterium
CGAACCCGGGCGCTCGACCAGTTCCCAAGGCTCCGATTTCGCTTGAACGCTCAGCTCGAGATGGGAGGTAAGCGTCTCACCACGGATCACGGCACTCACGCTTGGCATCGGCACCGTCATGCTCTCCTCGGCTTCGGGAAACCTGAAAATCGCAATCCCCAGGCAGTTGGCTGGGCGGTCCTCCACGACGGCCTCGTAGCCTTTTCTGAGCAAGGTGGCAGTGGGAAGTTTATAGACGATTCGATACCCCAGTCCTCTGCCTTGGGCGTCGGCCTTGGTGGCAACGAAGCTCAGCAGTTGCTCACCAATCCAAGTGTCTTGGCTCGCGGGGTTCATCGTCGAATCGGCAGGGTAGGCCTGATCGAGTCCCAGGCCCGGATGCCGGCAAGCCTGGGTCGGAGAGAGATCGCGGTAGGTTCCGCTCATCCTTCCTTGGGCGTCGTAGAGCAGCGACTGGCCATAAGCGGGAAGACCGGCGAGGAATGGTTTATCGATCTGCGAGCACCGGTTCAACCCTTCTCGAAGGCGATCGACGTTCGAAATCGGTGCGATGTGCCCGTAGTCGGTTCCCATCGAGCCCTCATAAAACTGGGGAACATAAAAATCGAGCGGTCCCAAGATCCTCTCGAAATGCGGGTTCGACAGCCAGGTTGGTAGCGCCGTGATGCTGAGCGATTCGCCTTTGGGTACTTTCGCCCGGAGCAGCTTGAGGAGCTCCCCATACTTCTCGAGCTTGGAGGTAGGACAATCGAAGTCGATTTGCAGCCCTTCGACCCGCAGGCCGGCTGCCTGAGCGCGCAGCTTCTGAGTCTCATACCCCTTAACAAGGGTCTCGGAGACCAAACGGTTGTCGACGTCATCGTAGCCGCGGACAAAGACGTAGTCCAAGTTGAAAACCAGTACCAACGACAAGGAATCGGGCCCGGTCCGGAACGACTGCGGCGTGACCAAGCTCATGTGGCCCTCGGCTTCGGACAGCGTTCCTGCCCTAACGAAAAGCCGACGGATCCCCATGGCTTCTAATTCCCTGGTCTCGGTTGCGCTGACCTGGAACGGCGAATGCCAGTACCAAAGAGTGACCTCGAGCGGACCCTGCGCTCGGGGGCGTGAGCAGGCCGTGAAAAGCACGACTATCAGCCCCAAAACCGCCGTCCGCCACTTCATGTCTGGGCGCATTATACGGGCAACGGCCTCCTGCCATACTTTCAGCTATGCTCAAGCTCAAGCACGATGGACCCGTGCTGTACGTCACGCTCGATCGGCCGGAAGTGCGAAACGCGTTCAACGACGAACTCATCGCCGCGCTGACGGAAACCTTCGCCGGCATCGATAAGTCGGTCAGGGCAGTAGTCTTGAGCGGGGAAGGCAAAAGCTTCTGCGCAGGCGGAGACCTGCAGTGGATGAAGAAGGCAGCGGCTTATACCCAGGAGCAGAACGAGCAAGACGCGCTGAAGCTGGCCGATCTTTTCCAGAGCATAGTCCAATGTCGAGCGCTCGTCATTGCAAAGGTCCATGGCGCGGCGTTCGGCGGGGGGTGCGGACTGGTGGCCTCTGCCGATGTCGCCGTGGCCCGTGAAGGCACGCTCTTCGCGTTCAGCGAGGTCAGACTTGGGCTTATTCCGGGCACGATTTCGACCGTCGTCATTCCCAAAATCGGCAGTGGCAATGCGAGAGCTTTTTTCAGCACCGGCGAAACCTTCGATGCCAATGTCGCTTTAAGGATCGGACTTGTCCACGAGGTAGCCGCTGAGGACCAGTTGGATGCCATCGTCGCATCGAAGCTAAAGGCTGTGCTTAGTGCCGGCCCAGACGCGGTCTACAAATCGAAAATGCTGGCGCAAGAGGTCGGATTGAGCATTCCGGAAACCGCAAAGCGACTCGCGGCGGCCAGGGCGAGTGATGAAGGCAAAGAGGGGGTCTCAGCGTTCTTAGAGAAGCGCAAAGCGGCTTTCGTGGTGGAGCCGTGAGCAAATTGGTTAGAGAAGAGAGGGCTGTCAAGACCTCTGCGCCAC
>JAYROD010000195.1:0-2810 GCA_041911835.1 Fimbriimonadaceae bacterium
GACGCCCTTTTCGAACCCCGCCTTGCTCACCTCGATGAATTTTCCTGCCGGTCCCTGGAACCAGGTGGCCGTCATCCAGCCATCCTCGTGCCAGACCGTGCGGAAGCGCTCCCAGTCGCCGGCGTCGCGCCACAGCGCCCAATTGTTGACGGTCTCGATGATGGCGAGCCGGTCTTCACGTTCTGCATTCATCCGCGCCCCTCCGATCCAGATAGCCTCTAGCTAATTGAGCTTGGCGAGCTCGAATCGCGAGGACGAATATTCGATGAACTCGTAGACCTTGGTCGCAACGCTAAGCTCGAAGTTGCGCTTCGCGCTCTGTCGGTCTCCCTTCGAAAGCTGCAGCATACCCACGTAAAAATGAGCCTCACAAATCTGGGACAATTGCGCCGAGCGATTCGGACTCTTGGCGGCAGCCAGCAGGTCCGTCTCCGAAATCTCACCGCCGAGATATCGCACGACTTGATGGACAAAGCGCCGGTCGTCACCTGTGAGCGGAAACTGTTTAAGGAGGTCGCCTGTCGGCCTACCAATGCGCTGCAAAGCGAGCATGCCCCAGGCAACGGCAAAGTACTTGCCATCACCGGCCCCATACTTCGCCGCATCCGAAAAATAGCGTAGCGCCTCTTCGTATTGTCCGAGGTAGAAATGGCTGCGTCCTGCGACCGCTAGAGAATGAGGGTCATTGGGAGTCTGCTTGAGTTGGTCGATCGCCAGCGCGAGGGACTCCGAATAGGCCCCGCGTCCCCAGAGGATCACGGCGAGCTCGGCTTTCGCTCCTTTCATGGTTGGATCTGTCGACAGAGCTAGCTGCGCGTCCGCGAGAGCCTCCTCGCTACGATTTGTGTAGTTGAAAGCCGTTGCGCGGGCCATCAGCGCGACGGCGCGATGGTTCGTCGCCAGACGTCCCGAGTTCAATTGTTCGGTCAACAAGATACGGCGCGCTTCCGCTCGGGCCTGAACGTTGGTATGCCAAGGCGCGCCGGGCCGTGCCAGCTGCTGATCGACGGCCTGAAGCATCTGCTGCGTCGCGGGTACTCTCGCCAAGGGGATTGGTGAGAACCTAAATACAGCAATAGACCTGTTGCCGGCATCCACCACATTCTTGTGAAATTCCGACCAGCGAGAGGAGGTCACTGTGTCGGCGAGAATTTCCAGATCCATGCCAACATTTACTATTCGGGTATCGTGCTCAATGCGCTGCAGGAGGGTAAAGGCAGGATCGTCCACGCGCGCGGCCTGGGACTGCGGATCGCGCACCACTGATTCCGGCAGTTTGAGCGACACAGTGTGCGAGACGCGGCGGCGCTCACCGAGATAGAGAGGCTGCGTGCGTGCGGCACTGAAGCCTGCGCGAATTTCATTGATGTAGCCCCAGGGATACATGCGCATCTGCATCCCTTCCTCAGCTGAATAATCAAACGCATTAGCTATTTCGAATTTCGATTCGAGAGTAGCCGAGCCGTCATCAGTATTCTCCGAGAGGCGAAAGGGCTGCGTTTGCTTAGCGCCGATGTAGCGACGGGAATACTCCGCCGCCAATTCCTTTTCCATTTCGGCGCGGATCGAGGAGTTCCATACAGCCATCACCCGCTGCGCCCACTCGCCGAAATAGGTGATGCGCGCGTCGAGAGCCGCGGGACCATCAAACGCAGCGATTGTTATCTCGTCTCGGAAGCGTGCATATACCGGCGCTGACTCGCTCTTCGGCGCCTCAGCGAGACCTGACTGCCCTTTGCGAAGCGGTAAGCCGACACCAAAAATTGTTGCGAGGCGCTCGTCCGTCTTCACGGGCTCATAGCTTCGAGTCGGATCGACCCAAAGGGTCCGCCCGTCCACTTCGAAACCGACAATGGCGTGATCGAAGGCAAGCGGAGACGGAGCCTGTTCCTTGACAAATCGTCGATATCGATTCGACACAAGCACGGGATACGCCTGAATTCCGAGTTCCTGAAGGATTGCTATTAGCAACACAGACTTGTCCTTGCAGTCTCCGTAGCGCTGCAGCAGCACGCGTTCAGGCGCGTTCGGCAGATGGGAATACTCACCGAGCTCGACTCCGAAGTAGCGAATTTCCTTCTGGACAAAGTCGAGCGCTCGCATTGCCATTTCAAGCTTGGTGCCCCCGGTCGATGCAACACGCGACGCCTGCGAAGAGACTGCCGCTGAGCGCGTCATCGCCCTAGTGAACACACGGTCTCCCCAACTCGCAACACTTTCCCAATCCGCGTACTCGCTAAACCGAACCAGCCACCTCTGAAACTCATTCGGCGGCAGATCCATGAGCATGTCCGGCACAGGCACATCCCTTGCCTCCAGGACAACCTCGTTCTCAGCTGCGGTCGATGCTCGCCTGACATCGACCCGGTTACCATCGGCCTTCATCAGGATTTCGCGCCCCTTTGGGTACAAGAAGCGCGCGTGCACGAGTACAGCAGGCGCGCGCGATACTCCGATCCATTGATCGTGGGCAAATCGGTTTTCGAAGACGGGGTTGTAGCCCATAACCGTGTACCGGTACTCGATTGCGTCGCCAACGCGAAGATCCTCAAGTACGACAGACGCTGTAGTAATGCCGTCGTAGAACTGCTTCTCAAGATTCTCTTCTCTCTGCAAGAGACGGATATTCTTCTTGTCGAGCCTGTTGATACGCTGCGATCCGCGCAGCAGGACGAGCTCGTGCAGGACAAGTTTTTGATAGGCCGGATCGAAACGCAGCGTCACTTGACTGGCATCCGAGAGTCCTGAGGGCTCCACGATGCGGCGCACTATGTGGACGTGCCGATCGACCGAGCGTGGGCCAACCCGCA
>JAYROD010000196.1:0-1581 GCA_041911835.1 Fimbriimonadaceae bacterium
AGCTACTTCCAAAAATCGGCGCGGCATGGCAACCGGATCGCTCGACTGGTATCGAAGGTCCGCGACATCGAATGGATCGTCGTCGATAGCGAGGTCGAGGCGCTCGTGCTCGAGTGCAACCTCATCAAGAAGCATCGACCGCCGTACAATGTTCGGCTGCGTGACGACAAAAGCTATCCCTACATCCTGATCACCAAGGAGAAGTTTCCGCGAGTTCTTTTCACCCGCAAGGTCCGCAAAGGAGATGGCAAGTACTTTGGACCATTCACGAGCGCGTTTTCGGTTCGAGAAACCCTGCAGGTGCTCCATAAGATCTTTCCTTTGATTCCTTGCGGCAAGAGTTGGAGTGGCAAGGCCGAGCAAAGGCCGTGCCTTTATCACCACCTTGGGCAATGCATGGCTCCATGTGCCGGGCTCAGCGATCCGAAGGAGTACAGAGAAGTTGCCGCAAAGGTCGAACGATTTCTTTCGGGACGCCAGGATGATATCGCTGAGGATATGCGCAAGGAGATGAGCGAGGCCGCCGAAAGCCTCGACTTCGAACGGGCCGCCGCCATTCGTGATCGTCTGCTGGCGCTCGATTCGATCTTGGAACGCCAAAAGGTCTTGGCTACCGACGAACAGGATCGCGACGTGGTTGCCCTAGTCAGGGATGACCGCGGAGCAGCGATTCAGATGCTGTACGTTCGAGGTGGGAAGCTCATAGGGCAGCGATATTTCCAGCTCGACGGAGCCGCCGAGGCCACCCCCACGGATGCCGTCCAAGAATTCGTGAAGCAGTATTACGCCGATGCGCCGGAGGTGCCCCGCGAGATTCTTCTGCCGGTCGAAATCGAAGAGCGCAATATCGTGCAACAGTGGCTCCGCGGCAGACGAGGTTCGGCGGTCACGGTCGACGTGCCCCAAGGCGGCGAGAAACTGAGATTGGTCGAGATGGCGGCTGCCAACGCGGAACAGGCCCTCCAGACGATGAGGCTGGAAGCGCAGCAGAAGGAAGCCTGGGCCGAGGAAGCCATGGAGCAGCTCCAGGAGCGGCTCGGGCTCGCCAGCCTTCCCGAGAGAATTGAAGGGTACGACATCTCGAACGTGCAAGGAACGGCGCCGGTCGGATCAATGGTCGTTACCGAACGAGGCGAGCCGGCGAAAAACGAATATCGCCGCTTCAAAATTCGCTATCACCCGGAGAGTCCGAATGACTTCGCGATGATGAATGAAGTGCTCATGCGCCGATTGAGGGCCTACGTGGAAGGGGACCAGAAGTTCCAGAAGATGCCCGATCTCATCATGATCGATGGTGGCAAGGGCCAGCTTTCGGCGGCGCTTAAGGCGAGGGACGATCTCGGATTGGTGGTGCCGATGGTGGGTTTGGCAAAGAAGATGGAGCTCATCTTCGTGCCTCGGGAGCACACGGCCCCCGACTATCAATACGACGTCGTCGAACTGCCGCTCAATTCTCCGGGACTACTGTTGTTGCGACGGCTGCGGGATGAGGCGCACCGGTTTGCGCTGACCTACCATCGAAAAGTGCGCGACAAGCGATTCTCCGGTTCAGCGCTCGAGGAGATTCCAGGCGTTGGGCCA
>JAYROD010000197.1:0-8318 GCA_041911835.1 Fimbriimonadaceae bacterium
GATTCTGAATCCCGAAGACTTCGCCCTCAAACAGTATTCGTGGTCGACTTCGTCGATAAAGAGATCCTCGCGAAATCCTCCCAAACGTTCATGGATGGCCAGGTTGAGCAAATTGGCCGAGGTCATAACCAAGTCGACGTCGTTGAATCGACCCAAGGCGCGGGGATCGAACTCGTTGTAGGTCGGGGCAAAGATCGCGATGGTGTCCTTCTCTGGCAGGTCAGCGAACGACCTCGTGAAGACTTCCCACTGGTCCTGTGGAATGACTGTGTCTTGGTCCAAGGTCAAGAGCCACCCAAATCCAAGATTCCTAGCTTCCTCCGCCGCACGGTTTAACGCCGCACCAATCCCCCGGTTCTCACCAAATTGAACGAGCACGGCCGCTTGGGGCTCGAGTGTCGGTTGTGGGCTGTTGTCGATGACGATGATCTCTTGCGTGAGCGATCTCGCTGCTTCAATACGTGGAAAAACGGACGCGTTCGGATTGTATAGAACTACGGCTGCTGCGATTTCGGCGCTCATGACAGCGTGATCCTTGCGGTTCGTGTCGCAAGTTCATTCGTACCTGAAAATAGGGACTTGTTTGGCATGTGCATTCGCCTTAACATATAGGTAAGGCTAAGCGGTCCGGTTTGCTCTCCCCTTACGGATTGGCTGGCCTTACTTTTTTTGGACCCCGCGATCAGCCCGCCCGACGGTGAATCGCGTGGCTCTTTGTTCCAACGGTAGACTCCTTAATTCACTATGAAGATACCGTTTGGGATGCTCCTCGAACAGGTTCAAACCTCACTCTCGGCGGAGCAGGTCGGCGACCTGCTGACGATGGCCGGGTTCGAGCTCGAGGGGATGGAGCAAGTTGACGGAGACTGGGTGCTCGACGTTAAGGTCGTCGCCAATCGGGGCGATGGACTCTCGGCCGTTGGCTTGGCTCGCGAGATCTTGGCTAAAGACCCGAACTCGAAGCCGACAGAACTTTACGCCAAGGGACAAGCCCGGTTTCCAACGACCGATGAAACCAGTTCTCCCGCTGTTGCAGGGTTCGCCGGAGTCGACATCCAAACTCCAGCTTGCACTCGGTACGCATGCCGGCTGTTTGCCAACGTCCAGAACGGCGATTCACCGCTGTGGCTGCAAAAGCGGCTGACTCAAGCCGGGATGCGCCCTATTTCTTTGCTTGTCGATTTGACCAACTATATCCTCCTTGAGCAGGGCCAGCCGCTCCATGCGTTTGATTTCGACAAGCTGCACGGCGGGCGAATCGTGGTTCGCGAACCGAGGGCCGGAGAGAGACTGACGACCTTGAACGGGGAAGAGCATGAACTGAAGCCGGGCCAGATGCTGATTTGTGATGAGAATCGACCCGTCGCGCTGGCGGGGATCATGGGGGGGCTGGACACGGAGGTCGGTCCGACGACCAAGACGATGCTGCTCGAATCGGCTCATTTCCAGCCAAGCTCGATTCGAAAAACCCGCAAGCAGCTCGGTCTCAACACGGAAGCCAGCTATCGATTCGAGCGCTGGGTCGACCCGATGGGGGTCGTGGCAGCGCTCAACCGCTTCGCCGAACTCTACGCCACTGTTGCGGGTGAAAGCGAGATCATTCCTGGCGTCCTGGACACATTTCCCAACCCGCCCGATATTCCGGCCATCAGGCTACGCCCGGAGCGCATGACTCGGCTCCTCGGGATGGATGTGAGCTCGGAAGAAGCTGCCCGCTATCTCAAGGCGCTAGGCTTCGAGGTCCGACGGCACGGCGGCGAGCTTGAAGTCGTGCCGCCGAGTTGGAGACCGGATTGCGTTCGTGAAGACGACCTGATCGAGGAGGTAGGCAGGGTCCATGGATATGAGCGAATTCCCGAACGGCTCCCGGAAGGGGCAACGCCTCTGGGAGGGGTGACCGGACTGCCGCTCTTGAAGGATGAGGTCCGAGAGGCGATGGTCCGGGCTGGCTTCACCCAGATCATCAGCCATTCGCTAAGAGATAAGCACCCGCTCGACTACTACCCGAAGCACCGCGTAACCGTCAGGAACCCACATGCGCCGGATATGGCGTTCTTGCGGGACAGCGTCCTCCCCAGTCTCGCCGACGCAGCCCAACGGAATGGCGCCAAGGACTTGCACCTCTTCGAAATTGGCCAAGTATTCGTCGGGGGGGAAGTCCAATTCGATGAGAGTCCGGAACTCGGCATTTTATCCACCGGCAGACTGTTTCCGGCCTATTGGAGCGACAAGCAGCCTGCTGAAGCCGATTTCTTCAGCCTCAAAGGCGTTATCCAATCGATCGCTGCTGCAATTGGTGTCGAAGTCCAGTTCGCGAAGCCGAACGATCCCGATCCGCGTTTCCATCCGACCCGCCAGGCGGGCGTGATGGTGGACGAGGGCCGGATATGGGTTGGCTATTTCGGGCAGATACACCCCGATGTCGCCGAAGAGCTTGACTTGCCTGAACAAACAGCAATGGCTGAGCTCGATTTGCTCGTTCTTGCCGGAGAACAGGCCGAGCGATTCGAGATGAAGCCAATCAGCCGAAACCCGGCGATTCAGAGAGACATCAGCATTCTGGTCCCAAAGTCGGTGACCTACTCGGAGATCGAGCTGGCCGTCGAGTCCGCCTGCGGCAATCTGCTCGAGCGTCAGTGGTTGTTCGACGTTTATGCGGGACGAAGCATTCCTGAGGGAAGCCACAGTCTCGGACTCTCGCTGCGCTTGCGCAAATTGGGAGAAAACCTCACCGATGAAGAAGCGAACCAGGTGCGGGATTCAGCCGTTGCGGCGCTTGAACGGCTGGGGGCGAAACTGCGGTAAGCGCAGCTTCGATAGCGGCGGCGCCAAGGGTCACGACGAACAGAGTCCGAATGGCCATCGGCCAGTAGTGATAGTGGTCGAACGGTTTGAGCCATGCCATCGGCAGATACGCTAGAAAGCTCAGCACGAACGCTGTCAGGGCGAAAGCCCATTGCTTGGAACGAAGTACGGTCCTCAGACCCCACAAATTCGCCGCGATCCCCCAAAGCGATTCCCAGAACAGGCCGATGAAGAGGAATGTCAGACCGGTCGCCACGGTCGTCAACATGGGATCGAAAAGGTTAACCGCGGGCAAGACGTAATCGAACATCGATTGCAGAACTCCGGGCCCGTGGCGGAACTGCTGCGCCTGATATCCCGAAACGGTCGAAGGAACTACCGCATGCCGGAGAACCAAGTAGGCCACGAGAAGAATCCAATATCCAGTGTGGAGCAACCAGTGGGGATGCCTTTGCAGGAGCCTAAAACCGACTGCTAATCCCAGGACGACCGCAGGAAGCATTACAGCCTGTTCATAACTTGCCAACGCGGCGGCAGTTGCCAACAGGCTCAAGACGGCCCACATCCAAGGGTGCGATCCCGTCTCCATAGCTTCCTCCTTCATCGGCTGGTTCGGATCGAGTGCAGTGGCCGGAGGAAGCGGCAGGCGCTTGGATACCAGGCGTTCGAATCTGCAGTAACAGGCCATGGCAACCAAGCAGAACAAGGTCATTACGGAAGCCGTTCGACCCGGTAGCCATGCGATCATCCGAAACTGAAGCTGCGAGTGGCCCTGCAATTCGAAGAGAAGAAAGCTCAGTGCGAGCAATGCCCCGATCACAGGGCCAATCCGCAATCGGTGTTGAACGATGCCGACGATCGCTACAGGAATCCAGGCCCATTGAAGCCAATATGAAATCGTTCCTCCGAGGTCGACTTGCCACAGGCCGAAAAGTACAGCGCAGGCCGCCGAAATCGCCGGTGAGTTGGTGAACTCACGCACGAACCAAAAGAGCAGAAGTGTGCAGGCGACACAAAGCAGGGAATTCGACAACCCGAAGGTGGCTGGTCCCCCGCCGAGCGCGTCATCCATCTCGAAAGAAAGAGTCGGCAATGGGCGATAGAAGTGGTTGCCCAAAGGCCAATCCCCGGCAAACCAACTGAGCGGCGCATGGCGGGCGCGAATGCCCACAAGCAAAGCTTGCGTATCGGTGTCTCGAAGCAGGGAGGGATCGCTCGAACGGGCAAAGAGGATCGGAACGCACGCCAGCATCGCGATCAAGAATGCGGGCAGCCAGCGTTTCACGGGCCTATTATGGGATGATATTCTTGGAACCTATAAGCGGCTCGGACCGTTATGAACGGAGAACCACTATGAATCTGCTGTCAAAAATCTCCCAAGGCATCATCGCCATTTTCGCACTGCTGGCTATCTCAAACGTGGCCTCGATCGCGGCGGGCGCACCACCGGTAGAAGGGAAGCCGGTCCCCGCATTCACGATGAAAACGACTTCCGGCAAGTCGATTTCCAGCGCAAGCCTCAAGGGCAAAGTGGTGTTGCTCGATTTCTGGGCGACCTGGTGCGGTCCCTGCAAGGCGGCTTCCCCGATGGTTCAGGCCCTCCACAAGCAATTTGGGTCCAAAGGATTCACGGCCATCGGAGCCAATACGTTCGAGCAGGAGAATCCAACGGGCGCAGCCGCAGCGTATGCGAAAGAGCACGGCTATTCCTACACGTTTACGGTCCAAAACGACAATTTGGCCACTTCCTGGGGCGTGACCGGAATCCCATACTTTGTGCTCATCGACAAGAAAGGCAATGTCGCGAAGATCTACCGCGGGTACGGCCCTTCCGTCGAGAAGGAACTCAAGGCGCTCGTTCCGAAACTGCTCGCAAAGTAATCCGATTTCCACAAGCGGACCCGAATCGAACCGGCCCTGCCACCGCGGCGGGGCCGGCTTTGGTTTTGGGTTGAAGAGCTTGGGCTTGCTCCTCCACCGGGCCAGCCTGGGGGCGCCCCAAGGAGGTATACTCGGGACACCGATTTGAACCTAAACGCGGCTCCGCGTGCGTCCAATTCGTCTGGAAATTACCCGTGTCAGAATTCGATTCCAACATGAACACCGTCAACGTCGACGACGAGCTCAGCAGGAGCTATGTCAACTATGCGATGTCCGTCATCATCGCAAGAGCTCTCCCAGACGTTCGGGATGGGCTGAAGCCCGTCCAAAGGCGAATACTCTACGCCATGCGCGAGCTGAATCTCGCGCCGGATAGTGGACACGTCAAGTGCGCGAAGATTTGCGGCCAGACGAGTGGCGACTTCCATCCCCACGGCGAAGCGGTCATCTACCCCACTCTGGTTCGAATGGCCCAGACTTTCAGCTTGAGGTACCCGCTGGTGGACGGCCAGGGCAACTTTGGTTCGGTCGATGGCGACCCGCCGGCAGCCATGCGATATACCGAGGCCAGGCTGACGGCGCTGGCACTCGAAATGATTGAGGATCTCGACCGTGAGACGGTCGATTGGATGCCGAACTACAGCCAAACGCTCAACGAGCCGGTCGTCTTTCCAGGCAAATTTCCGAATTTGCTCTGTAACGGAGGCACGGGTATCGCGGTCGGGATGGCGACGAACATGCCGCCGCACAACCTCACCGAAGTCAGCAATGCGGTCTTGCACCGAATCGATGACCCGAATTGCACGCTCGACGACATCATGGAGCACATGCCTGGTCCAGACTTTCCGACCTATGGCATCATCATGGGCGCCCAGGGAATCCGCAATGCCTACGAGACAGGTCGCGGCTCGATCGTCATGCAGGCGAAGACCATGCTCGAACCAGGCGATCTTGGAAAAACCCTCATCGTCATTACCGAGCTGCCCTACCAAGTCAACAAAAAGAAGCTGGTAGAAGATATCGCCGCGATCGCAAAAGACCGCAAATTCGACGGCATCCTGAGGGTCGACGATTTCAGCGACAAACGCGGGATGCGCGTCGAGGTCGAAGTGCGGAGAGATGTGAATCCCCACAAAGCCCTCAACTACCTCCTGAAGCATACACAGTTGAGAACGAGCTTTGGAACCATCATGCTCTCGCTCGTCGACGGAGCTCCGCGGACCGCGCCGCTTTTGCTCTTGCTTGATGAATACATCAAGCATCGAAGAAATGTTATCGACCGAAGAACGCGGTACGAACTCTATCGTGCGCTAGAAGAAGTCCATATCAACGAGGGCTTCCAAATCGCGCGGCGCTTCCTCGATGAAATCATCGCGCTCATTCGAGCAGCAGAGGACCCTGGAACAGCCCGAGCCGAGATGGTAAGGCGTTTCGACATGTCGCCATTCCAAGCGAACGCTGTACTCAATATGCCGCTTCGCAATCTCACTCGGCTCCAGCAGCAAGAACTCGAGAGCCGATACAAAGAAGCGCTACTTAAGGTCCAGAATCTGATGGATATCCTGAGCGATCCTCTCCGATTGACGCGGGTCATGAAGGACGAGATCATCGCCCTTCGCGATAAGCACGGCGACGAGCGTCGCACGAAAATCATCGCCAGAGAAGCGGGAGAATTCACGGACGAGGACCTCATTCCGGAAGAAGAGGCGATCATCTCTATTAGTCGAGATGGCTACATTAAGCGGGTTTCCATCGATGCCTATCGGATGCAGAAACGCGGTGGGAAGGGTGTCAGCAACACCATGAAGGTCGATGACGAGCCTGCGCACCTTTTCCAAGTTAACACGCACAACTACATATTGTTCTTTACCGATCGTGGGCGCGTGTATAAACTTCGAGCTTATGACATACCCGAAACCGGCAGATATGCAAAGGGTATGCCCGTTATTAACTATATCGCTATCGAAGGTGGCGATCGTGTCACCGCGACAGTCAGCGTGAGAGATATTAAGAGCGAAGGTTTTCTGACGATGATCACTCGCCGAGGCGAAATCAAGCGGACGGAAATGGCGAAGTTCGCGAACATTCGCTCCAACGGTCTTATCGCGTTCGACATCGAAGAAAAGGACGAACTGGGCTGGGTGCTCAAGACCCGCGGAAACGAAGATGTGATTATCGTCACGCGCAATGGGCAGTCGATCCGGTTCAACGAAACTCAGGCTCGCGGCCGTGGCCGCACCGCCGGAGGAGTACGAGCGATGACGCTTAAAGGGGACGACATCATCGTTAGTGCCGACATTATTCGACCGGGCGCGACGCTACTCGTCGTCGGAGAGAACGGATTCGGCAAGCGCACCGACTTGGCGGAATACCGGATTCAAGGACGAGCCGGATCGGGCATCTTGACAATGAACGTGACCGACAAAACGGGCAAGATCGTCGGGGCGGAGGTCGTCGATGAAGACGACGTGCTGATGGTCATCACCACCCAAGGCAAGAGCATCCGCATGCCGATTTCCGATAAGAAGAAGCCGATTCGCATCACAGGCCGCGTCGCGCAGGGGGTCAAGCTGATTGATCTCGCTGCAGGCGATGCCATCCGATCCATCGCACGCGTCGTGCAGGATGCAGACGAGGGAGAGATCGACGAGAATGTCGAGATTGGTGTCGATGAAGAATAGGGAATCCGATCCGCTCTGCCATCAGCGAATCTGATGAACTCTTCCGTCGTTGCAGGGAATAAACAGGGATCCGTCGATGTCGATGGCAGGCGAGCTGAAACATTCTAAAGCACCGGGAAGTTGGTAATTCCATTGCAACTTCCCATCCGACAGATCACGTGCTTCAACCGTGCCGGTCGAACAAACAACGTACACAACGGAATTAGAGGCAATCGAGACTCCCAGGGCGCTTGCAGCGGCGCTGATTTTCCAGACAATGCGGCCAGAGGCTACGTCGATCCCATAGCACTCCCGGTTGTACGAGCCGACGACGAGTATGCCATTTGCCGATAGCGCCATTGGATTGCCGTGGGCGGTGCCGCTGAGCTGAGTGAGCCACTTAAGTTCTCCGCTCGAGCCCTCGTACGCAACCACGCCATCCAGACAGCAGACATACACTGTGTCATCTGGTCCCAGCAACAACGAAGAACTTGTGGAGCGTTTGGGAAAGACCGATTTCCAGAGAACTGTTCCTGTTTTCGAATCCAAAGCCATGAGCGCTTTACCCCCGCCGCTGGTCACATAAACCAAGCCACGGGTGCTCAAAACCTGCATGGCCGGATCGCCGTCACCAAGATCCAGCGACCACTTCTTCTCACCCGTGTCAAGCTTAACGGCATAGAATTCTCCGGTCTGATCGCTGAAATACACGGTGCGATCCGGTCCGATGCAAGGGACATCATCGACTCCTCCCTTCGCAGGAAGGAACCACCTGAGCTCTCCGGTCAGCGCGTTGAGCGCATACACTCTCCCGTCGTTGCATCCTTCCACCAGAATGCCGTCAGATGAAATTGCGCAGCCGCCGTAGAGCTCTCTATGTTCGAAAGTCTGGAATCGCCACCGGAGTTTGCCGGTCGACTTGTCGAACGCGTAAATGGCGCCGTCGCCCGAAGCGGCCGTGTAAACGAGCCC
>JAYROD010000198.1:0-9782 GCA_041911835.1 Fimbriimonadaceae bacterium
CCGTCATTCCTGCGCACAGCACTCCGGCGAGCAGAAGTCCGATCTGCAGGCCGCTTCGCGAGACCGTCGCCATGGCGAACGCCGATACAGATCGGCTGACGATGTAGTGAGCCATGTTCGCCCCTGAAAGCGCCCCTTGAATCAGGCCCGCTAGGAAACCGAAGGATGTGGCTTTGGTCCGGTGAGTAAGGAGCGCCATCGCCCCCATGGCAACGAGCAAGAAGTCCGGTGGTACCCCGAATATCGCCATCCGCTGTGAGAGCGATTGCTGAAGGACGCCGGCCAGCCAGAGCAGCAGCAGCGACCAAAACCAGCGGATCGCGGACCTCATCGCAGAATGAATACCTCGTGCACGGTGCCGAGCCGCGCAAATGGAAAGACTTTTGCTCTTCGCGCTCCGAAATCTGGATTGGATTCGATCTGCGTGATCTTGCCGATAGGAATTCCGCGAGGAATCGTCTCCGAAAACCCGGAAGTTACGACGACGTCGCCCACTTCGATTGGCGATTGGGTATCGAGGAAGCCCAGCACAAGCCGGTCCGGCGCCTCGCCCTGAAGAATTCCTGGCTGCGGCGGGTCCCTCATGGCCATCGCACCCACTTTGATGAGCCGGGAACTGAGCAGCAAGACTTGGCAGGTCGATTCGTCCACGACCTGCACCACGCCGATCAGACCCTCGGGAGCAACGACGGGCAGCCCCACGAGCACTCCCTGCCGACGACCGGCCGACAACGTCAGGCGATCTTCATAAGGCGCATAACCAATGGCTTCCGCCGGGATTCGCCAGCGCTCGCCGTAACGCGGCAAATTCATCAGCTTACGCACCTGATCGAGTTGGCCTGCCAGACCGGCGTTCGCGTCCTCGTATTGAAGCAGCGCGGTTACGCGCGAATGGAGCGCGGCATTTTCCGCGGAGAGGGACCTCGCGTTGGCAAGTCCGTGAAAAAAATCGCCGATCGCGTCCGCGGAATCCTGAATGGTTTTCGATGCAGGTGAAACCAGCGCCTGAACGCTCCTGCTGGCCGGGTCGAGGGCCCCTGACTCGCGAGATAGATTTTGCCACCGGCCGAGCAGCCAGCCGAAAATACAAAGGGCGACCAGGACCACCCAGTCGGAATATCGGGATCGGTTCAGCCTTTCGATGCCTTCTCCAACATCCGGCGAACCGCGGCGCTTTCGTTCTGCATTTCGAGCAGCCTGCCGGTGCCTTTCACTACGCAGTCCAATGGCTCGTCGGCGATGATAACCGGCATGCCGGTCTCCTCGCAGATCAATCGATCGAGTCCACGAAGCAAGGCTCCGCCGCCCGCCAGAACAATGCCGTTATTCATGGCATCTGCGGCAAGCTCAGGAGGCGTCGCTTCGAGCGTCAGCTTCACCGCTTCGACGATTGCGCCGATCGGCTCAGCGATGGCCGCCCTGACTTCCTCGCTGGTAATCACCGCGCTGCGGGGAAGGCCGGTTACAAGGTCTCGACCGCGCACAGTCATCGACAGCTCCGTCGGCATCGGAAACGCGCTGCCGATCGTGATCTTGGTTTCTTCGGCGGTCCGATCGCCGACATAGAGGTTGTACGCGCGGCGAACATAAGCCGCAATCGCATCGTCGATTTCGTCCCCAGCGATTCGCACCGAGCGGGAATGCACGACGCCCCCGAGTGAGATGACGGCGACCTCCGTCGTGCCTCCGCCGATGTCGACGATCATCGACCCAACGGGCTCACCGATTGGCATGCCTGCACCGATGGCGGCCGCCATGGGCTCTTCGATAACATAAGCGCGGCTGGCGCCCGATTTGCGTGCGGCCTCGATGACAGCTAGGCGCTCAACTTCGGTGACGCCGCTGGGAATTCCGACGACGACGGTACTGAACAGCACCCTGCCATGAGTGGCCTTCTTGATGAATTCGCGGAGCATATATTCCGTGTATTCATAGTCCGCGATGACGCCGTCTTTTAGCGGTCTCGTCGCCACGATGTTCGCTGGCGTGCGCCCGAGCATCCGCTTAGCTTCTTCGCCGACCGCCAGCACGTCGCCAGTGTCTTTGTTCACGGCGACGACGCTTGGCTCCCGAAGGATAATCCCGCGGCCACCCACGTGTACGAGCGTGTTGGCGGTGCCGAGGTCGATGCCGACATCCCGGCCAAATCTTGTGACCAACGATCTCCAAAACGTTGGATGTCCGTTAGTCTTCATCGCCGATCAATTCTCCCGAACTCAACCGTTTGGCAAGGGTCTCTTGGGATATCGCCGATAACACCACCGAACCACTCGAAGTGAAGATGACGGATTTCGTTCGACGGCCCTGCGTGGCGTCGATCAAATTTCCTTCTTTTCGCAGGCTTTGAATCAATCGCCTCATCGGCGCGGACTCGCTGCTGACCAGTGCCACGATTTTCTCGGTAAGCACATAGTTATAAAAGCCAACATTGAGTACGGGGGGCATGGGCATGGGGGGCCTCGGTCGAGCAGGGTCCGACCTAGAGTGTAGTACAGAAGAAGGGGTCTCGCGCAAGCGAGACCCCTTCGGCGAACCGACAAGTAATTCTGCTTAGAAGCTGACCACTCCGCCCTTTCCGCCATTCTTTCCTTGGCGGGGCGTGCCGTCGGGATTCGTTCCCATGGCCGCGCCACCGGTGCTCGAGCTTCCTCCGCCGCTGCGCGACGAACTGGCGCCCGGAAGGCTATTACCCATGACGACTGTCCCGGGTTGGAACTCCGGCTTAGAAAGCGGTACTTGCTGCGGATCGGCAGGCTTGACCGGCTCCCGCTTGGTGAAATAGAACACCGCGCCGAAGATAAGGGCCAAAACGATGGCCACGATGGAAAAGATCATGTCGTTTTGACTTTTCACTGTTCGCTCCTACGAAGCATAAGATACCTAAGCGTACGCCAATGTTACGCGCTAGTGCCGAAAATGGCGGACTCCCGTAAAGACCATACAGAGCCCCAATTCGTTCGCAGCGCCGATGACTTCGGAGTCCTTCTTGCTCCCACCAGGCTGAATTATTGCGGCAATTCCGGCACGACCGGCTGCCTCGACGCTGTCTGGAAATGGGAAAAACGCATCGCTCGCGAGCACCGCTCCCTTGGCTCCGTCTCCGGCCTGCTCGAGCGCCAACCGAACGCTGTGAACCCGGTTCATCTGTCCGGCGCCGATTCCAAGGAGCCGGTGATCGTCCCCGACCACGATCGCATTGGATTTGACGTGCTGTACGATGGCCCACTGGAACTGAAAGGCCTTCATTTGCGCCTCGGTCGGCGACCGATCGGTAACAACCTCCCATTCGCCGCCAGGATCCTCGTCGATGTCCTGAACCAGGACGCCGCCCCTAATTGAGCGTAGGGCCTTTAATCCCCGGCCAACCGCAAATTCGGCGGAGAGCAAGCGAACGTCCTGCCCCCAGCCCGACCGATTTCGAAAGACATCTATGGCCTCTTGTGAAAACGATTTAGCTATGACAACCTCAAGAAAGTTGCCCTTTTCAGTCATTGATTGTGCCGCTTCGAGATCGACCGAACCATGAAACGCCGCAATGCCGCCGAACGCCGAAACCGGATCCGACGCCCTAGCAAGCCGGTAGCTCTCTCCAAGGGTCGGTGCTAGCGCGGCGCCACAGGGGTTACCGTGCTTGATGATCGCGCAGGCTCCTTCCGGTAGATCGGCGACCAATTCCCAGGCGCCATCTGCGTCAAGCAGATTGTTGTAGCTCAACTCTTTGCCCCAAAGCGACTGGGCGTAGGCTATGCCGCCACGGGCCAGTGGATCCCGATAAAGTGCTCCAGATTGGTGAGGATTCTCTCCATACCGGAGGGGCAGCGCCAAGCGATAGCCCAAGGTCAGCGTTTCGGGAAACGCTTCGCCAGCAGCCACGCTGAGATACCTGGCGATCATCGAATCGTAAAAGGCTGTGTGTCGAAACGCTTTGGCGGCCAGTTTCGGTCGAAGGTTCGCTTCCGTCTGGCTGCGGATCGCATCCAGGACGACGCCATAGTCGGCCGGGTCGACCACGACGCTCACATTCGCCGCGTTCTTGGCCGCGGCCCGAATCATTGCCGGACCTCCGATATCGATCGACTCAATCGCCTCCTCGGAGGTGTGATCGTGTGTCACCGTCTTCTCGAATGCATACAGATTGACTCCCAGTACAGCAATAGGGCTGATCCCCAAACGCTCCATCTGCTCTCGGTGCTCCGCTACCCGAACATCCCCGAGAAGTCCACCGTGGATCAGTGGATGAAGCGTCTTGATCCGGCCATCGAGGGCCTCTGGGAATTGAGTGACTTCCGACACATCGGTCACGTCGATCCCCGATTCCCTTAGCGTACGAGCCGTACCGCCTGTACTCAGAACCTGAAACCCAAGCTCGACAAGTCCGCGTGCAAACTCAACGATGCCGGTCTTATCGGTGACCGAGAGAAGTGCGCGCTTCAATTGCCGCCGCCCGTCGTGGGCTGGCCGTCGGTCGTCGCAGGAGGCTGCTGCTCCTTCAGCTTGACCGTCAGCGTTCGTTTCGACGATTTGCCTTTGGCGTCGTAGCCGATCAGAGTAAACGTCGTCGTCTTGGTGATGGTGATTTCCTTGGTGCCGGAATCGGGTGGATCGAGTGGCTGAGCGGGCTGCCCACTTCCGTCATCCAATTCCGCTCGGACCGCATTGGTCATCTGATACGACAGCTTGACTGTTTCGCCCGGGAGATCGACCTCCTGCTTGTCCGATTTGAATGCGACAATGGTCGGACCCTCGGTGACAAACACGGTAAACGTTTGGCGGACATCTTTGCCCGCCGAGTTGTATGCGATCAGCGTGTAGTCGATCTTTCCCGCGCGCTGGGTCTGGATTTCTTTGTCATTTGCTTTGATATCGAGCGCGACACCTGGAGGAGACAGGGTTGCCTTCACGGCAAAGTCATTGAGCTTGTAATGAACATTGATGACGTCGCCGAGGCTCACCGATTTGGGTGAAATTTTGAATTCGACGATCTTGGCCTCGGGCACCGTCGGAGCGGCTTCCACGGTGAGCACGAGGTTCTTTCGATCGCTATGGTTATCGCCTCGAACCGCGACCCCGCTGACCGTGTAGTCCCCTGGGAGCGTAGGCGTAATAGTCGTGCTGCCCATCGCACTGGCGACGCCCGGAACGGGCTCACCGTTGAGATTCACGTCGACCGTAGTGGCCGAACTCGCGGACCAGCTCAGGGTCACGGATTCGCCCACCATGATCTTCGTGCGATTCAGCGAGAACTGATCCAAAGTCGGGGGCTTCGGCATGAAATAGAGCCACGTCAGGGCTAGGGCGACCAAAGCAATAAAGAAAATCAGGGTTCCAGGTGAGACGAGCGCCCGTTGCTCGAGCTGCGCCTGCGCGCTTCCCGCCACGCTCGGCGATTCAACGCTTCGCGCTGTGACTGAGAAGCTATTTAGCCGGGGCGAAGCCAGAAGCGGTCGACGAGTTCCGCTTGAACTTAAGACAACGTCCTTTTGCTGGCCCGGACCTACAGTGACCTTATCGTTGTCGAACTCGAATGCGCATTCGTCATCCGGATCGCTGGCATGGAGTTGGAGGGTGTGCTCACAGTTTCCCAGGTTCATCACGGTCACTGTGAAGTCGTATTGCTTTGCCAAGGCGGAGATCACCCCACGCTTGGGGCTGATCTCGACGCTAACGTGATGAAATGGCTTGATCTCGAGAATGGCTTGGGCGGATCGGGTCTCGCCACTCTCAAGCGAGCGGATCGTCACGACGAACGGATAGGTGCCGGAGATGCTCTCGCTGACCCGCGGTGGTTTGAGGAATATTTTCGCAGTTTGCGAGTCGTGCGAATCGAGCGGAATGATCGGAACTGGCACGGCTGCCCACTCGGGGTCGAGACCCTCGACCGAGACCTCGAAGCGATCCGCTTGGTCGGAACGATTGGCAATCTCGATGTTGAGCGGTACCGTAGCGCCGGCCTCAACTTGTACGAGGTCCGCAGACAGTCCGACCGTAAAGCTCATCGCATCGGATTCTAGCAGAAGCCAACAGGGCGCTTCGCGCGTAAACTGAATCGGTGATCGGTTCCCTCGCATGCGCTTCAATAATGCTGGCCGGGCTACAGCTACAATCGTCTCAGGTTGATTTGACGCCGCCCGAGCCGTTGCCGCTCGGAGGCTACACGCAGCGCAAGGGCGCGCTTTTCGAGCCCGGAGGCGAGCCCATTTGGTGCAGAACGGAAGTGATCTCGAAAGGACCTCTGCGCATCGCTTTGGTGAGCATTGAAATGCTTACCGTCCCAGAGAGCCTCGTCCGAGAAGTGAAGACAAAGCTCCCGAACGACGTTGATCTCTTTCTTTCGGCCACGCACACTCACTGCGCTCCGGACAGCCAGATGCTCAACGATCGGATGACGTTTGCGATACCTGGCATCGCGAGCTACAAACGTAAATGGCTGGCCTGGTTCTCAGACCGAATAGCTCAGGGGGTGAAGCAGGCGCTCGCAGCCATGCCAATCCCGATCGACTCTTTGGAACTCGAATCATCGATCGTCAAACTGAACCGTGGGCGCAGGCCGAATGCAGACCCCAGCGAGACCGAGTGGACCATCCTCGCCAACCACAAGCCACTCGTAACCTCTTACTCCGCGCATGCCACGCTCCATGACGAGAAGTGGCTCAAGCTCAGCGGCGATTGGCCCGGCGCGGTGATTGCACAGCGGGGTGGAATCTTCTTGCCCGGGGCGATCGGCGACGTTTCTCCGCTTCCCAACGGGTCGACGGTTGCTGAGCAGATCGGAGCGTTCGTCGAAGCGTTTCGAGTCCTTCCGACAATTGGCCGGAGGATCGACGCCGAGCCCCTGACATGGCGCACGGCGGCGATCTCGGTTGGCAAGCCGAAGCCTCACCCGACTTTCGCGCAGGTCAACAAGATACCGGAAGCTTTGGCCCAGTCTTTGGTCGAGAAGTTCGCGCCGCCCGAATCGGCCATCACGGCTATCCGCCTAGGAAATCTAGCTTTGATCGGGGTTCCAGGTGAGCCGACCGCCGAAGTGGGGAGAGCGATCGAGGCCGCTGGGAAGAAATATGGGTACTCCCAGGTTATCGTCGTCAGCCATGTGAACGGTTGGATGGGGTACATCCTGACGCCAAAGGACTATGACCGTGGAGGATATGAGGCGACGCTTTCCTTCAATGGGCGCGAGACCGGCGATCGGGTTGTCGAAGCAGCGACGAATGTGCTCCAAGCGATGCGCGATCAGTAGGCGTCCCAGACTCGGTAGCTTAGCTCGAAAGTGGCGCGCTTCAGCGCTTTGAGAGCGTCATCTCCAAGCTGAATGACGGTGCTCTTCGCAGCGGTGGCATCATCGTCGTCAACGGAAAAGAGCTCGACTCCCTTTCCAATGAGAAGCCCATCACCCTGCTTGCTGGACTCGAATAGCTTGGGCACCTGGTCGAAATAGGTGTTGAGCTTCTCGGCGGCATGATCGGCTCGATCGAGCGCATCCGAACCTGCAAAACAGTGGATCTTGATGCCGTCGAACCAAACCTCGACCCCGTTATCGCCAGGCTTGACCTCACATCGCAGGCTCGTCGAAACGAGACTCCTTCGTACGGGAATTCCCTCTTGATTGAGCCGCTCGAGCAGCACGTTGGCTCGTTCGCGGCCGGGGGGGTGGGTACGAAAAATGCCGTAGTCGACGTGAGGCTTGGTACGTTCGTCGAACGCGAGGCGCTCCATAAACGTGAGCATGCCGACGGGATTGAACCTGCTCTTGAGCATGAATTGGAATCCGCCGTAGTCCGCGGCCTGTTCGGCCTTGACGCTCCAACCGCTGCCGATCGCTTGGCCGGTCAAAACGCCCCCATATACGAGCGGTCCCGCAGAGGCGCCTCCGGTCAAGAGCGAAAGGAGGATCAGGGGAAGCGTAATGGCTTCCAGCTTGCCCTGCTCTCTCCGCAGCGTCGCTAGGTGCCGAAACGCCGCGTGGGATATCTCGTGCGCCAAGACGCCGGCCAGTTCGTCATCCGATTCAACGTACTTGACCAAACCTTCAAACACGTAGATATAGCCGCCAGGCAGCGAGAACGCGTTGACGTCTTCGCCCTCGATCACCTTGAAGGTGTAGGGAAATGGATTCAGCCGAGGATCTCCCCAACTCACGTTGACCTGATTGGCGCGAGCGATGGTGGCCAACTCTTGCCCGATCCGGTCGACTCTCGCCTGATATTCCGCGTTCTTGGTGGGCTTATAGTCCTTGTCTGCGTCGGCGGCGAACTTCTTGCCGTCGGCGATATCGTTCTGAATGTCTTGCTGGTGCTTTTGCTCTTGCTGAGCGGCTTGCTCCTGGAGCTTGCCGAGCGTCTTACCCAATTCGAGGGGCATCCATAAACTGGTTTGCGCCTGCACGCCGACGGCCAGGCCCACAATGAAAAAGAGGGATGCCGCGCGCAGTCTCATGCAACCATTCCGACGTCTGGACGGGCCGGATGTTCCGATGGCGAAAGGCTGTCGAGCGTAGCGTCTGTGTTCATCTGTGGAATTGTCGAGGGCGCAGGACCGCGCAGGTGGCCGCTGGTAAACTCAGCCGAAGCACAGGGTACCCAAGCCCCTTTCCAACGCCTTATGCCAACGGTCGAAACTACAGTTTGGATTGATGCGCCTCTAGAGAAGGTTTACGCCATCGCAAAGGATAATCGTGCCTTTCCTGAGTTCATGGACGACGTCAAATCGCTGGACGTCGTGAGCGAAGAAGGCAACTGCATCGTGAGCGACTGGGTAGGCATTATCCCTGCATTCGGCCTCAAAGTGCGATGGCAGCAGGAAGATATATGGGATGATTCCGTCCATACCTGTAGATTTCGTCAATTAAAAGGGGACTATGACAAGCTCGAAGGCCAGTGGAAATTCGGCGAAGAAAATGGCGGCACCCGATTCGACAGCGTTCTCGAGTACGAGTACGTCGTTCCAGGCCTCGGTCCACTTGTGAAGAAAGTGGTTCACAACATCGTTGTGAAGAACATGGATGGCGTGCTCGGCGCGATCAAGAAACGGGCAGAGGGCTAGCCCCCAGCCGATGTTCACAGGGATCGTCCAAGCAGTGGGCACCATCCAGGCGCTCGACGGAAGTCGATTGACCGCTTCGGCCGGATTCCCGTCGGATGAGCCGTTGCAGACTGGTGAGAGCATCGCAGTGAACGGATGCTGTCTGACGGTCTTGTCCGACATGGAACCTCTGAAATTCGATCTGAGCGAGGAAACAATTTCGAGGTCCACGCTCGGCCAACTCCGTGCGGGCGATCCGGTCAATTTGGAGCGCGCTATTAGGCCGACGGATCGACTGGGCGGCCACGTCGTGCAGGGGCATGTCGACGCGATCGGTCGTGTCCGCTCGATCCAGGAGCAAACCGCCTCAACCGTTTTCGAGTTCGAGGCCCCCGTCGAATTCGACCGTTACCTCATCGACAAAGGATCGGTTGCGATCGACGGAATCAGCTTGACCGTCGTCAAGCCGGCTGGAGGTCGCTTCCAAGTCTCCATCATTCCACACACGCTCAGGCACACCAACTTGAAGGCGAAAAAGGTCGGCGACCTAGTGAATTTGGAATTCGACTTAGTCGCGAAATACGTCGAAAAGCTGACCGCTCACGATTCTATTTAATCTCGTCGGCGCGAACGTATTCCCTCAGCGGCTCTGGAATGACGACCGTTCCATCTTCTCGCTGGCACGCTTCGAGGATTGTGGCGAAGAGCCTTGGGGTGGCCAGACCGCTTCCGTTGAGAATATGCACGAATTCAGGCTTCTCGCC
>JAYROD010000199.1:0-8770 GCA_041911835.1 Fimbriimonadaceae bacterium
CGCCATCGGTGCAGCCGGCGGGACCGTGACTGGAGCCGACCTCTCGAAGATCAACCAAGCCGCTCGACTCGTCGATGGCACCGTGCTCTACATCCCCTCGGTCGCCGATCCCGATGCGTCGTCGTGCAGTCCGGACTACCTGATTGGCGCACCTTCCCATGCTGCCCCGTTGATGTCGCCGTCCGTCGGAAAGTCCAAATCCAGCCGATCCAGCGGCAAGAAGTCATT
Source organism: Fimbriimonadaceae bacterium (assembly GCA_041911835.1). Classification (GTDB taxonomy): domain Bacteria; phylum Armatimonadota; class Fimbriimonadia; order Fimbriimonadales; family Fimbriimonadaceae; genus JAYROD01. The sequence continues at coordinate 229 of JAYROD010000199.1, forward strand.
GCCCGCTCCTGGTTCGATTAGCCTGAATTCGGCCACTGCGGAGGAGTTGGACCAGCTCCCGGGCGTCGGGCCTTCGACGGCCCAGAAGATTATCGATTATCGACAGCAGCATGGACGGTTTCAATCGATCGATGAGCTTCTGGCGGTGAAGGGAATCGGTCCGAAAAAGCTGGAGGCGATGCGGCAATTTCTGAAGCTGTAGATTGGGGCGCCTATTACCAAGCGACGCTCGATAAGCCCCTCCATCCGATCTTTCTGGAGCTGGATCCATACCTTCGGCCCGGCTGGCTGGCTGTGGAGCTCGGATGTGGCATCGGGCACGGTGTTCTTCACCTTTTGGATAAGGGGCTCCGGGTCGTGGCAGTCGATGCGGAATCCCAGGCCATCGAGATCCTCAGAGGTCGGTTGCCCGCGGGCGCGCCTGTCGAGCTGATTCATTCGCCGTTCCAGCACTTCACCGTTCCGCCGTGCGATGTGGTCGTAGCCGGATTCAGCCTCTTCTTTCTCGATGCCCAAGAATTCGCCGAATTCTGGCCGCGGATCGTGGCGGCGCTTCGACCTGGCGGCCTATTTGCGGGCCAGTTCCTTGGAGTGAACGACGAATGGGTCGCGCGAGGCTACAGCGCCCACACCACCGAACAGGTTCACGCGCTGCTCGAGGACTTTGATGAACTTTATTTCGAAGAAGTGGAGCGAGACGGTGAGACCGCCCAAAGAACCCCTAAGCATTGGCACGTTTTCCATGTCGTGGCCCGAAAGCTTTCCTAAGGGGTGGCGGCTTCGAAAACGGCATAGCCCTTGAAACCTGAGAATGCATTGACTGATGAGAGTGATAGCCCCTCATCCTTCAGGCGGGAGAGATCGTCCAGGCTCAATCGATCGGTTCTCGTGAGGACGAAGTGCGGGCGGATGGACGCGAGTTCTGCGGGAGTCTCGGCGAAAGCGAAAGGCTCGTGGAGATAGAAACTGAGGGACGGATGCGAGGTCTCCTGGAGCTCTGCCCTTCCCGTGCCAAGATCGGCGGTTCGGCGCCCCATCTGATAGACCACGACTGCTCCCGGATGCCCATTGAGCCATCGAGCGATCTCGCGAAGCTCTGAGTGATGCTCTTTGTCCCAAAGGTTATAGTAGAGCGGCGTCCCGACGATCGCCATCGTGGCCACGGCTCCGAGCCAAACCAACGGCCAACGAAGACCCTTCCAGGCTCCGGGCGCGAGGCGCGTGTCCAGCCATAAGGCGACGAGGATCGCTAGCGGCGGGATCGCCGGCAAGATGTAATGAACGAGCTTGGAACCGCTGATCGTGAAGAAAACGAACACGATGACGGCCCAAGCCGCTAAGTAGCGCTTATGTGCAAGTTCCGAAGAATCCGTCCGCTTCGGCCAAGCTGTCGGGATGAACAAGGACCAAGGCAGCATCCCGACCAGGAGCACGGGCACATAAAACACCAAATTGAGCGCCCCGCCTATGGCGTGCGCACGGTCCCCACCGCCAAATCTCCCCAGATTTTGCTCGATCAAGAACTTTTGGAAGAATAGATCTCGATTCACAAGCCAAGCGGGTATGTACCAGCTGGCCACGATCGCCACCAGGATGCCCGTGCCAGCGAGCCACCAACCTCGGAAGGCGCGCCGCCACTGTGGTTCGTGCCAGTACGTCCACGCGGCCAACAGCATAAAAAATGCACATCCCACCGGACCTTTTGCCAAGACCGAGAACCCCAGGAACATCGCGGTCGCCAGCCGCCATCGCGGGTCCCCTACCAACGATTCATGGAAGCTGAGGAACGCCCCGACGAGGCAAAGCAGCAAAAGGGCGTCGGCGAGCATCATCCTTCCGACGGCAACCACCAGCAGGCTCGAGCCTACGGCGATCATTGACAGCATCGCCGCGCGAAGCGAGAAGTGCCTGCGGACCCACCAACCAACGAGCCAATAAACGGCTGCCATCGCCAATATGCTGGGGAGGCGCGGGCCAAAGTCCTCGCCGAACAGCATCACGCTGGGCTTGGCGAGCCAGTACAGCAGAATCGGCTTTTCGAACCAGGGCTGGCCCTGAAAGTACGGGGTTATCCACTCTCCGCGCCGGTTCATCTCCCCGACGACGGCGGCATAGAAGCCCTCGTCGAGATCGAACAGGCCGTAAAGCCAGAAACCGAGCAATGGGACGACGGAGAAAGCCCAGGCTAGCCAAAAAGAGCGGCTGCCCTGCTCGACGGGGGCTTTTGTATCGTCCATCGGTCCTTCGAAGTGTGGCACGAACAAAGGGTCCGATCCGGTACGCTCGAAGCTGAAATGGCGAGCAAATCGGCGTTAATCGTTTGGGGCGGGTGGGAAGGCCACGAACCGGAGAAGGTGGCTCACTTTTTTGAGGAGATCCTTACCCAAGAGGGCTTCACCGTCGAGGTCTCCCATGACATGGCTTCGTTCGAATCCGAAACGAAACTGAATTCCTTGCACCTGATTATCCCAATCATCACGATGAGCGCCATCACGCAGGAACAGCTCAACCCGGTGTTGAGCGCAGTACGGGATCACGGAGTCGGAATTGCCGGCTGCCATGGCGGCATGTGCGACGCGTTCCGTCAAGAGACCGAGTGGCAGTTCATGACGGGTGGCCAATGGGTGGCGCACCCAGGAAATGACGGGGTCGAATATGCTGTCCTGATCGATCGGAGCAACCCGCACGAGATCACCGAAGAACTGCCCGATTTCGACGTGAAGAGTGAGCAGTACTATCTGCACACGGACCCCGGAAACAACGTGTTGGCGTACACGCTCTTTCCACACGCGGGGATCGACGGTCCTCATGTCGCCAATCGGTGCAAGATGCCCCAGGTCTGGACGAAGATGTATGGCAAAGGTCGCGTGTTCTATAACGCGCTGGGTCATCACTGCGACGTGCTCGAAGCTAAGGTGCCGCGAGAATTGATGCGGCGAGGCTTCCTTTGGGCCGCCCGCTAGCCATTTGGTTAGAACAGTTTTGAGAGCGAGATCGATATGAGGGGCTGCTCGTTCTGTATGCCATTCAGGCGCTTTAGAACTGGAAGTTGATAGGTCAGCCCGAGTCCAAACCCGTTGCCTAAGGTCTGCCGAAAGCTCAGCGAGAGATACGTAAGGTTGCCACCGCTATTGTCATCTCGCCTGCCTTCCTCGTTGGTGTCCTTGCCGGCGATTCTTCCATTGAGCTCGACCGCTAGCGCCGACTCTTTTTGGATGGGGAGCGAATACCCAAGCGAGTACAAAAGGACGTCGCCGTAATGAAATCCTCGACCATTCTTGCCATTGATCCGACCTTGCAGCGCCCCATAGTACAACCCGTGGGCCTTTGATGCGTCTTCCATCGTGAACAGCGCGCCAAGACTGAGATCGGTGCTCCCTGTACCGAGTTGCGCATGCTGATCCTTGAGTTGTCCCGCTGAATCCCTCGCATTGTCAGAGCCTGTCGGCAACTTCACGTCGAAGGTCAGAGCGGTGAGCACCTTCTGCTTGGGAGTTGGCTTGATCTGATAGGTGACCCCAAGCATGACATCGCCTAACCCACTCGCCTTCTCCACTTCGCCGTCCGCTTCGATCCGTTTGTCTACCATCGGAATGCTCAACTCGAGCATGACTTCGTCCGTCAATCCGTACAATCCCTCGATTGAGGTTTGTCGATAACGTTCGTGCTCCTCCACGCCGGGCGTTTCCGATGCATTCGACTTGCTGAAGCTCAGATAACTTAATCCGACGACGACTTTGCCTTTCATGAGCGTCTGGGCTCCCAGTCCGTGTAGCGCAGCGCCCAACGCATGGGCGATACAAACCGAGCAAGCATTAGCGCCGATACCCCATGCGCAACCGAGGACAATCGCGATAAACCGCTTCATCGAGCAATGAGTCTACCGGCGAGACGCCACGAGATAGGAAGCGCAAAAAAGCAGCATCGCGCTATTCTGAGGCGTGCCCATCGCGAGCCGATTGCCTGCCCTGCAGCACCGCAATTTCCGACGCTACATCACGGGCAGCTTCATTTCCAATGTCGGCACGCAGGTTCAATCTTGGGCCATCGCCTGGCAGATCTATCAGTTGACGCACAGCTCGCTGATGGTCGGAATGCTCGGCCTCGTGCGAGTCGTGCCGCTGCTTCTATTCACCCTGGTTGGTGGGGTGGTGGCAGACCATACAGACCGGCGCAAAGTCATGCTCATCACCCAAACCGTGATGATGTTCCAGGCGTTCGCAGTCTTCGGGCTCACGTTTGGCGGCCACATCACCGTCGCCTGGCTGTACGCCTTGGTCGGCATCGGCAGCATTGCCAGGGCGTTCGACGGTCCATCGCGTCAGGCGATGTTCGCTAGCCTCGTGCCGCGAGCGGTCTTCCCCAACGCCGCCAGCCTGAATGGCATTGCCTGGCAAATGAGCGATGTCGTCGGCCCCATGTTTGCAGGGTTGTTCATCGCGATTGGATTCCACGGCCTGTCCATTTGCTATCTATTCAACGCGATCTCGTTCATGGCCGTACTTTATGCAGTTTGGCTGCTGCCGCCCCGGCTTCCGCAGGTCGAAGGGGGCGAGCTTTCAAAGGTCTCGTCGATCAGGGACGGCATGCACCTTATCAAAGAAGGGTTGGTTTTCGTCAACCGGACGCCGGTTGTGAAAAGTGCCATGTGGATCGATTTCTGGGCGACATTCTTTTCTGGCGCACAGGCCCTGATCCCGGCGATTGCCGGTCCCTTATTCCTGAAGTTGGGGCCGACCGGATATGGAATTCTCGGAGCGTCGAGCGCCGTTGGCGGCATGATGGCGGCGGCGACTCTGGCCTGGCTCCCCACGATCGTCCATCAGGGCCGCTGGGTGATCGGCATGATCGCGTGCTACGGCCTCTTCACGATCGGATTTGGATACAGCTTCAACTTGCCGATGGCTGCGCTGTTCTTGGCGCTCGTAGGAGCTTCCGACATGATCAGCACGGTCCTGCGCCAAACGATCCGCCAGCTCGCCACTCCGGACCACATGCGGGGCCGCATGTCCGCTACCAGTTCGCTGTTTCACATTTCCGGGCCCCAATTGGGTGATTTTGAGGCGGGCGCGCTCGCCAGCATCACGGGTGAACGCGCTTCGATCGCGATAGGCGGGGCGCTTTGCCTTTTGGTGGCCGGTCGCTATTCCGCCGTCCCCGCCCTCCGCGACTATCAGCACGCCTAATCCGAAAACCAGCGTTTTTAACATGGGCGCTGCAGGGCTTGCTCCCGACATCCAAAGTGGAGGCGTTTATGTCGCATGGGTCCAACGAGCGTGAAGAACGCAAATGGGCGGACCTGAATAAGAACCTAATCAGGCTGCAGCACCCAGCGGTCGAACGGCGAGTGGCAGCCGTGGAAGCGTTGGGAAGGCATCGACACCCGCTTGCCACGCAAGCGCTCGTCGACCTTGTAGCCCACGACCCCCAAGCCGAAGTCAGGGCAATTGCGGCCGCCCAACTTGCAAGGCTCCGTGATCCAGGAACGAAACCCGCATTGATCGAAGCCCTCAAAGACCCCAATCCCGAAGTTCGTTGGGCCGCAGCCGTCGCGCTGGGCCGCATGAGATCGAGCGAAGCCGTGGTGCCCCTCGTCAACGCGCTCGACGATCCCCATCCAAACGTCCGCAACCAGGTGGCTTTCGCCCTTGGCTACATTGGCGATCTCCGCGCGATGTCCGCGCTAGCCCGCCTCCAGAAGGACCCCGACGACCTCGTCGCCGCAGGCGCCGTCCAGGCTGTTGCAGAGCTCGACGATCCAATCGTCGTTCCCGTTCTCCTGAAAGCGCTAAGCCACCGAAGCTGGATCGCGCGATATTATGCGACGCTCGCCCTTGCCAGATATCCCGACCCGGATACCGAGGGCTCGCTTACCGCTATGCTTCACGACGAACACTATATGGTCCGCATCGGAGCGGTGGACGCCCTTGCTCGGCTGAAGACTCAGAGCTCTGCCGCTGCCATCGCCAGCGAATTGCTCGACCCCGAACCGGAGGTCCAAATCACGGCGATCAAAGCGCTCGGACGCATCGCCAATCCTGGCTATTACGACCTCGTGCACAGCTTCTTGCTCAGCGAGGACGATGAACTCAGACTAGCGGCCATCGAAGCGCTCGGATATTTCCATGATCCGCGCGCGATCGGTCCGCTCATGATGCTGCTTCAAGATCCGAGCGCTTCTGTCCGAAAGCGCTGCATTCAGTCGCTGTCTCGCCTTGGGGCCGTTCAAGCGCTCGAGCTGGTCGAGCAGGCAGGAGAGGACCCCAACGTACACGTCCGAGAAGCAGCAAGGCGGGCACAAAGAAGGCTTGAAGCGCTGGCTTCGTAAGCCGAACTATCGAACGCTCTGGGCGAGTTAGCCGAATTTCGACCGCATCAATTCCGAGGCAGTTTGAAGGGTTTCTTGCGTTTTGCAGAAGCAGAATCGGGTTTTCGTCCTCCCATCCGATGGATCGTTGACGAAGCTCGAGCCCGGAACGGTCGCAACTCCGACCTCTTCGATCAGCCATTTGGCAAAGGAAACGTCGTCGAGGTCGGAGAGCCGAGAAAAGTCCGCCATGATGTAGTAGGCCCCTTCCGGCGTGGCGAACTCAAAGCCAGCCCTCCGAAGGAAGTCGCAGGTGAAATCTCGCTTGGCCCGGTAGAACGCGTCGAATTCCTCGTAGTACGAGCGCGGGAAACGGAGTGCAGCAGCCGCCCCTTCCTGCAGCGGAGCGGCAGCCCCGACGGTTAAGAAGTCGTGCACCTTGCGGATTTCGGACGTTGCCTGTGGTGGAGCGATAAGCCAGCCGATTCGCCAGCCTGTCGCACTATAAGTCTTGCTGAGCCCACTGATGGTGATCGTTCGCTCCCGCATTCCCGGCAGGTCGGCCATGCTGAGGTGTTCGCCCTCATACACGATGTGCTCGTAGATCTCGTCCGTGATCGCCCAGACATTCCACTGTTGACAGAGTTCGGCGATCAGGTTCAGTTCCGCTTGGCTCAAGACGCGACCCGTTGGATTGTTGGGGGTATTGACGATAATGGCCCGCGTTCTTTCATTGAACGCATGGCGAAGCTCGGCTTCATCGAGCTGCCAATTGGGCTCATGGAACTTCACGAATCGGGGCGTTGCCCCGCTCAGAATGGCGTCCGGGCCGTAATTCTCGTAGTAGGGCTCGAAAACGACGACCTCGTCACCCGGGTTCACGAGTCCCAGCAGGGCCGCGATCATCGCTTCGGTCGCGCCGCAAGCCACTGTGATCTCCCGATCCGGATCGGGACGATGGGGATGGAACAAAGCCTGCTTGTCCGCTATCGCCTCCCGAAGGTTTTTCGAGCCAAAAGGAATGGCGTATTGATTGACGTCCGCCATGATCGCTCGGCAAGCGGCCTCCTTCATCTCGAGCGGAGCCGGAAAGTCCGGAAATCCCTGGCCGAGGTTGGCCCCGGGCTTGTCGCCCCTGGCATTGTAGATTCGGGTCATTTCGCGGATCACCGACTCGGTGAAGCGAGAGGCCTTCTGCGAGGTCTGCATAGGGACCTATTTTAGCTGGATGGGTCCTCGCAGTCCTGACAGGTTTGGCAGCGGACTGCCGTCATTGGCCCCTGGATTGCGATGCAGTGTGGTGGAGAAACATGATGATGAGACCCACATTCCTGATTGCTTTCGTCGCCCTCGCCGGAGGCGCCTTTGCCTTGCCGACCCTGGAATTCACCGGAGTCGGAAAAGGCCTTAACTCGAGATGGACCATCGACGGCGGATCGTCGTACAAGACGACCTTCGCCGGCGAACTTGGAGTCAAACTGACCACGAACGAAGGCACGTCGAATTTCTTTGGCTTTTGCACGAGCCCGACCGTTACCATGCAAGGATCCGGCTCCTGGGCGGTCACCATTGGCGACACGACGATGCTCTCACCCAATGGAGCCCGAATCGCGAATCTCGTCAACACCTATGCGCCGGCGATCCGATCCTCTGGAAGCAACACCGAAGCAGCAGCCATGCAGCTTTCCATTTGGGAACTCCTGACCGAAACTTCGGGCACGTACGACATCGATACGGGAAACTTCCAGGCGAAGAATTCCGACGGTTCGGCGTTCGACGCGGCGACGATCAACACGGCGAACACCTATCTAGCGCTTTCCGGCGCGTCAACCGCACCCTATTACAAATCCGGATCCGGAGCGAACGGTCAATTCAGCCAGGACATCGTCACTCCGGTTCCCGAGCCGGCGACGTGGGCGGCCTTCGGTATTGGCGCGGCTGCGTTGCTAAGACGACGGGCCAAGCGAGTCTGAGCGACTGAGGACAGTGGCGGGGGGGGGGGGGCCGCGCCCCCCCCCCCCGCCGCACATGGCTGGTGCTGCCGGAACACGGGGGGGGGAGGCGCGCCCACCCCCCCCCCCCGGCGCCCACCCCCCCCGGCCCCCACACCCCACCCACCCCCACACCGGCACCGGCGCCGGGTGTGGGCCCGCCCCCCGCGCCACTGTCCTCAGTCGCTCAGACTCGCTTGGCCCGTCGTCTTAGCAACGCAGCCGCGCCAATACCGAAGGCCGC
>JAYROD010000200.1:0-2787 GCA_041911835.1 Fimbriimonadaceae bacterium
CAAAGCCCTGCCGAAGGAAGATACGCTGCCTGAGGGGAAAGGGCATCAATCGCTGAGCCCGCGCTGCAGAGAGCCCCTCATACGGAAGGCCAAGACTGTCTCCGAGAAGAGTCCCCATCAATGACGCCTTCGCGGCCTCTAGATTGATCCGGAGCGCGTTCGGTGTGGTGGTCATATGACGAGCATTCTACGGTCATAAGGGGCCGGAGAGAATCAAACCGGCCCCGCCGACGCTGTGCCATTATACAAAATCTCCTAAGCCGGCTCGACGCAAATGCAGATCCAATCCATTCGAATTAGATTGCCCTAGCTATGCGCAATGACAGTCAGCGTCGCCGACCAGTCAGTCGTCACTTCGTCGTTGTCCACATAAGCCGCCTGATACCGACGCTCCTCGGGAGGACCAGCAATAATCGGCGCGCCGTTGCGATCGAAACATCGAAAAGAAAAGGCCCATCGGGCCGATTATGTCATAGCGAAGGGCGGAGCCCTGGAAATGAGTCGACCCACAACGGATGCGGCCTGAAAGGTCGCGACCGGATCCTCAATCCCACACAAACCTCTCGTCAAACCCAATCCCCGCCTCGGCAAAGAGCGCCCGCAATTCATCCTGGAAACTCAGGGTCCGATGATGCTCCGCCTGACCTTGGATATACCGGATCACGCGGTCCGCCTCACTTTGACCAACCGAGAATGCTCCGTACCCCGCCTGCCATGCAAATCTCGCCGGCCCTTTTGTCTTGATCCATTTCGACGTGCTCGCTTTCGACTTCTCTACGAGCTGCGCAAGAGACATCATTCGGGAGAGGCGAAGCAGAATGTGCACGTGATCCTCCACGCCACCGATCTGGAGTACAGGGCACTCGATGTTGCGCAACAATCCGCCCATGTACGGGAACAGTTCTTGCCGAAGGTCGCTCGTCAGAAATGGAGCGCGGTCCTTGGTGCTGAACACGACGTGAACGAGGACATTCGCGAGCGATTGCGGCATAGGGAGATTGTATCGCGACCTTTCAGGCCGCCTCCCGATTCTGCACGTTTGCCAGGGCTGCGCCCTTCGCTAAGACCTTGCCAGCCCTTCGGGCTTCAAATCTCGGTTCATGCCTTGTTGGGGCCGGTCCTTCAACACCTCGCCGATTTGCGCTTCTTTCCAACCCGGCCTTTGTCGGCGACCTTGCGGATATAGTCCGGCGCGAAGGGGACCTTGCACGACGTTTTGCCCATGTCCGCCTTCACCTTGCCGATCTTTTCCCCGGCGCGCAGAGCCTCGTCGGTCAACTCGCCCACGTACGACCCGAGCGCGATCACGAAGCCGTTCATCTTGGAGCGGACTTTGTTCGGTTGATCATGGATGGTTGCCGAAACTCGCTTCAACAATCCCCTCAGCGCGCGAATATCCAACGAAGCGTCGTCCTTCACAGCGACCACGCTCGACAGCGTCCCCCATCCTGCGACCTGCGCCTTCTCGTCAGAGGAATCGATCCATTCCAAAGCCAATTCCCAACCGTGCGGACCATCCGCCGCCACCCAGGCGACGGCATACTCGGCGATCGCGTCATTGTCCGCCTTCTTCAGCCACCCGCGCAGGTCGTCCTTGGTCATCTTCGATTCGTCGGCGATGAGCCCGGCCAAATACATCGCGTCGTAGACCCCGGTGTCATAAAGGTCGAGCGCGAGTTGGTAATCCTTCTTGATCGCCTTCTCGTATTTCTTAAGCTCCTCGATCTTCACGCCGAAAAGCGGCCCAGTGATGCCGTGGTTGCGCAAGACGCGGCGGTAGCCTTCGGTTCCAAGGGGCTCGATCTCTGCGACGATTTGTTGTGCGGTCATGGATGGTCTCTGTGCTAGCTCTTAGGCCAAAACCGTGCTCGCACGATCGCACGCACAAGCGCTTCCGGTAAAGGATTTTCAGGAGTGAACTGGATTGTGCCCTTTGATATTTTGTAAGCCTTCAATTGGTCTGCAAATTCTTGCACGGTGTATCCAGGAAAAAACGAACAGTGATTCTTGAACGCCGCATAGCTCATCATCGCCTTGTTCAATTTGTACGTCGGAATGCCGTAGCTGATGACTTCTTCCGCATCGGGAGCTTCATCGCGAATGATGTTTCTGAGCCTCAACAGCGCATCGCGAGCCGAATCGGATTCGACGGCGGCGAGATAGTCATCCACGGACTTCGCTGGTTTAGGCCTCATGGAGTGAACATACCCGCAACGTGGGCCCCATTCAGGCAAAGACTCGCCCCGGCCCAGCGAAACTTCGGGCCCGCATTCGGCTGCTGCAAGCTGCTCGTATGCTATCAAGTGCCGCGAAGGCCCTTTGCGGCGTACAATCGAGCAGTGGCGAGTCTCCATCTCAAGCAGCCGATCTGGCCCCGATCGCTGCTCCTGACCCTGTCAGCCGATCGAGAATGAACGTTCCCAGCCACGATGCGCTCGACAGCGACGTCGATATCGAAACCAAGACTCGCGCGGTGCTTTCCCTGCTTTCCGACCGTGGGCAGCGGAAGCCGTCGACGCCGAGATCGGCCGTTGATCCGGCGACATGCCCCAACTGCGACGCGCCTTGCGACTTGGCACGCACGCCTTATTGCTGCGACGAGTGCCGTGAGATGGCCGCTTTTGTACGGCAATTTCGCGCCGCTATCGAGAATGGGACCATCGGATCGGAGGACCGGCAAGCCGCCCTGGGCCAAAAGCTCTGGCACCTATTGGGTGGCGGCTATCCCCGCCGGGACGCACTCGTCAGCGCTCGCGTGCGCGCTCAGGTGATCCAACGGGAAGGGGG
>JAYROD010000201.1:0-9943 GCA_041911835.1 Fimbriimonadaceae bacterium
CAAATGGCGCACTGACGCCGCCTCGGGTCCGAGCAGCTCAACGTGTCCGTCGCAAAAGAGGACGTTGATGCCCTTTTCGTGCCGTGATGGGCCGAGCTTCTTGAAGACTCCGTTCGATGTTTCGAGGTACGCCAAGCGCGTGACGTGCTGCGTTGACCGGTTGAAAGCCGAATTGCTGTTGTCCCATGCGATAAGGAAGCCGTCGGGGAGCGCTTTTCCCGACATGTCCTTGAACGGCATTGGATCGTAGGTCTGCATGGCTCCTTGGTTCGACGTCTCGCTGATCAGCGCCGTCTGGCCGGGCTGATAGACGTTCGCCATCGAGAAGCCCGCGAAGGGAGCGTACATACCGTAGGTCATTGGCACATCGATCGAACCCTCGGACCAATGCTGCGCGATTACGACTTCGTCGTCGCTTGCGCTTGGGCACTTAAAGCTCGATCGGGGGCTCATATACGGCGTAATCAGGGTAGCCCAGGTCGACGGACGTCCTTTCTTGTCGACCAGTGGCAATTCGCCTTCCGATGTCGCATAGACCGGAGGAAACCGCTCGTCCCAACTCGCGGCGTATTGGTTAATCGCCTTGCTGATGGCACCGAAATTGGTCGTGCACAGATGGAGCTCTGCTTGCTTCTTCATCCCGCAATAAACGGGCGTCATGATCAGCGCCAATACGACCAGGCCAATCCCAATTACCTTGAGATCCTTACGGGTCATGTAGCCGCTTTTGCCAGGACTCGATTCAATCGCGTCCGGGTCGTAGGCTCCGGGACCGAAACTCATGGATCGTACGTGACCGTGGTCGGCTCCCCGTCCAAGAAGTGGAATTCGCGGAGAGTCTTTAGCAGCTCGGCGTGGTCGACCCGGAGGTTGTAGTGCTCGACCTCGATCACCGGGACCTGCCCCATCTTAATGTTGTCGTTACCGATTTTCTTACTGAACAATGCGAGGGCGGCCACCTCTTTGGCGCTCAGACCGCCTCCCATCATTTCGACGGCTTTGTCCGCGATGTTGCCGATCATGGTCCAATGCCCAAACACCGAGTCCTTGAAAGCCAAAAGAAAGTCCTTCTGTCGCTGCTGGCGGTTGAAGTCGCTGTCGCCGTGCCGGTACCGGACAAAGCACATTGACTTATACCCATCCAGGTGCTGCCGACCCGGCTTCAAATTGATGAAGAGCCCACCTGCGCGGTCGGTGTACTTCAGAGGCTTGTTGACGAATACGTCGACACCGCCGACCATGTTGACCATGTCCTGAAACGCTCGATAGTCAATCTCGACCACACGGTCGATCGGCACTCCCACGACGGATTCTGCAGCTTGTCGCGCGAGGTCTTTGCCATGTTGGGCTCCGCCCAGAGCGTGATAGGCATTGATCTTCTGCTCGTGGTAGCCAGGCAGGGCCACCAAGGTATCCCGCGGAATCGACACGCCGGTGATCCGTCTGTTCTTGAAGTCCACTCTGGCTACCAGCATCATATCGCTGCGAGCGCTCGCGTGGATGATCTTCTTGCCGCCCGGCGCCAAATCTTCGTCGCACCCGAGCAGGAGTATGTTCACAGCGTCTCGATCATCGAACACGACCTCGGGACGGGTTTGATGGATCACTTGGTCGACGACTTCGCTAACGACCGCGCTCTTCCCAATACCCACGCAGTACATTCCAGCTCCCACCAGCGCGGAAGATCCGCATAGAGCCGTGTAGAGGAGCCCTTTGACGGCGCGGATCCAAAATCGGGGCGGGAAGGACGGCATGAGGCTCTAATAGGGTACCAGCTTCAAATTCGATTCAAACTGGGATTGCTGACCCATCAAAAGAACAACGATTGCGCATCGCGCGTTCCTTTTCGAGCCGTATAGTATTCATGATGGTCCTTCGGCGTGCTTTCACGATGATCGAGCTCCTTGTCGTTATCGCCATCATCGCGATCTTAGCGGCGTTGATCTTCCCCGTCTTCGCGCGTGCAAAAGCCGCCGCCAAACAGTCGGCCTGCCTCAGCAACCTCAAGCAGATCGGGAGCGCCATCATGAATTACATGAGCGACTACGACGACGTGTTTCCAAGCGCCGTCGATCCAGTCGACAAGTTCCGACCGGAGATCTGGAGTTCGCAGCCGGATTTCCAGGCGAGGATCCCTTACATGCCGCTCCTGCACGAGGCGCTGCAAACATACATCAAGAGCAAGGACATCTTCCACTGCCCGTCCGATCAGGGAACGAGCGTCGTCGATAATTTCCCGGATATCGGCTTCGAGACTGCTCCGACCATGTACGCCACCTATGGGACGAGCTACTTCTTCCGAACCGAAATCGCCTTCCGCTTCTTTCAGCAGAGCCAATTCCAACTCCCCGCCAACGTCAATGTGCTATTCGACGCTGCCGGATTCTGGCATGGAAGCACGCAGCGCATCCGGCTCAACGAATCCTATCCGGATTTGTATAGGATATATCAGGGTTATCGGTACAGTACACTTTTTGGCGACATGCATGCCAAATCCTTGACGTACGACGCACTCCAAACAGCCTGGTCGACGAGCCTGTGATTCTGCGTCCGTACGGGGTGGTCCTCGAGTCGGGCAAATTGGACCTCGGCCTCGAGATCGTGGTCGAAGAGGGACGCGTCGTGGCGGTCAGACCGCACACTGGCATTCCTGATGCGTTCGTTGTCTCGACGGCCTTTGTCAACGCGCATTCGCACCTCGAATACAGAGGCCTACAAGACAAGGTTCACGCGGAAGGATACTGGCAATGGCTCCGCGAGATCACTCGGCTCAAAGCAACCCAGAACGCCCATGACGTGCGTGGGGATTCGATGCTCGCTGCGCAAGAGAATCGCCTCTCGGGCATCGCGTTCATCGGAGAACACTCGGATCGGCCATTCGCCGCTGAGGCACTCGCGATGGCAGGGCTGGACGGAGTGATCTTTCAGGAATTGATCACCTTTTTGGAGCAAGAGAATCCAGTTTCCAAGGTTCAATCCGTCGAGAAATCGGCGGCGGTGCAAAAGGCGACTCATCGAGGATCGGTCTACGTCAGCCCACACGCGCCGTTTACCGTAGACGAATCGACGTTGCGCACGTTTGCTTCGGGTGACCCATTCAGCATCCATGTCGCTGAGTCTCCTGTGGAGAATGAATTCTTCCGCATGGGAAGCGGTCCGATAGCGGACCTCTATCGGCAACATGGCTTTTCCATTGAGGCTCGAGGTCTGAGTTCAGTCGGATATCTCCATGAGCTTGGACTAGTCCGCAAGGGCGCCCAATTCGTACACTGTTGCGACGTCTCAGAAGCCGATATCCGGCTCATTGCTGCCGCCGGCGTCACCGTCGCGCACTGTCCTAGATCGAACACCGCACTTCAATGCCCGGATGCACCCGTTCGAGAGATGCTCGACGCGGGAGTCATCGTGGGTCTCGGACTCGACAGCGCCGCAAGCAGCGGGCCGACCGACATGTTCGCTGAAATGCGTGCGGCCCTGACGGTCTCCGAGCGACGTCACACGCCCCTCCATGCCGACGAAGTCTGGCGGATGGCGACTTCCCAGGGCGCGGCGTCGCTGGGCCGTGGGGACTGGAAGCTGGAGCCGGGCAGTCAGACTCCGTTGATTAAACTACACATCTCAGGCGCCCAGTCGACCGAAGACCTCATCGTCAAAGGTACACCGGAAGCAGTGGAGTGGGTGAGCTGAATGAGCATACGGAAGACGACTTTGGATGAGCTTTGGACACTTGTTCGTAGAATCCCGAGGGGTCGGGTCGCCAGCTACGGAGCCGTGGGTCGCGCACTCAGAAATCCAGCCAGCGGCTTCCAGGTTGGCCGATGGATGGCCCACTGCCCCGATGAGGTGCCATGGTGGCGCGTCGTGGCGAAATCGGGGTCTCTCCCCATTCAAAAGCGGGAACCCCACATGGCGAGGGAGCAGATCGATCGGCTGAAAGCGGAGGGCGCGACGATCCTCAATGGAATCGTCACGCCCGGCTGCTTCTGGGACGGCTGGTAGGGCTATTGCTTCTTGAAGCTGACGTTCATAAGGCCTTCACCTTCGACATCGATCGTTCCGGATGACTCGAGCAAAGCTCCCGTCGCCTGATCGACCTTGGTCTTCAGCTTGACCGCTCCTGGCTTCTGTCCATTCGGAGTCACCGAAAATGCCAGTTCAAAATTGGCGACCTTTATGCCCTTTTCTTCGGCACAGCCGGCCAATTTGCACTTTCCTGACACCGTTGCCGACTTATCATCCGCTTCCCAAGTGAAATCGGTCGTTTCGCCACTCTTCAACGCCTTGTTAGGGACGTAGCCGGAGATGGCCCACAGGCCTGAAATGAACGAAGTTCCTTCAACGACGAACGAATCTGGCAGATTGTTCGCATTAAGGATGAGCTTGGTCTCACCGTTATCGGAATCCGGGGCTGCTCCTCCACCCATATCCAATTTCACATCTTTCAGCTTGACGATCAGTTCTGCTTTGCCTTTTTCAAGAAGCTTGGATACCGTGCCTTCGATCGCCGCAGTACCTTTGATCTGTTGCCCACCCATATCGGCGTCCATTGCGAACGCGTACTTGATGGCTTCCTTCTCTTTAAAGATGCGAGTGATGACAACTGTGTCTTGGGCAGGACTGACATGGCTCAAGGAGACGACGGCGAGCAGGGCGACGGGTGCACACATGATGGGTGAACCTCCAGGACTTCGCCTCATGATACGCGCTGTTCTCCAAACGCTCTGGGCTCCATAGGTCTTAAGGCGGTAGTAGGTCCTTGGTAGACTCGATGGATGTCAAGTTCCTTCGGCACGCTCTTTCGGGTGACCACCTTCGGCGAGTCCCATGGAGGCGGCGTTGGGGTTGTTGTCGATGGATGTCCATCGCGGATGCCGATTTCAGTCGGTGACATCCAGGCCGAACTGGACCGAAGGCGCCCTGGGCAAAGCAAGATCGTTTCCCAGCGAAAGGAGTCGGACTCGGTCGAGATCCTTTCCGGTATCCACGAAGACGGGCTGACCCTTGGGACGCCTATCGCGATGTTGGTGCGAAACGAAGATGCCCGTTCAGACGATTATGAGGAGATGAAGCTCAAGTATCGACCCTCGCATGCGGACTTCACCTACGAAGCGAAATTCGGAATCCGTGCCTGGCAGGGTGGGGGGAGGGCGTCCGCCCGCGAAACGATTGGGAGGGTTGCCGCAGGAGCGATCGCCAAGAAGGTCCTCAACCTCGTGTGGGGTGTGGAGATCGTCGGATGGGTTGACCAGGTCCATCACATCACCTCGACTGTCGATCCGGCCACGATCACGCGAGACCAAGTCGGGGCCAACATCGTGCGATGCCCGGATGGACCGGCAGCCGATCAAATGATCGCGCACATCGAGGAAATTCGGAAGGCAGGGGACTCGGTCGGAGGGATTGTGGGCTGCGTGGCGCGCGGGGTGCCCGCCGGTTGGGGAGAGCCCGTGTTCGACAAACTGGAAGCCGATTTGGCGAAGGCTGTAATGAGCTTGCCGGCGTCGAAAGGCTTCGAGGTTGGCAGTGGGTTCGGCGGGGTGCAAATGACCGGAATCGAGCATAACGACGAATTCTTCTCGGACGACGGCGAGTCGGTTTACACCGACACAAATCTCAGCGGCGGGATCCAGGGGGGCATCTCCAATGGGATGCCGATTACCGTCCGGGTTGCCTTCAAGCCGACAGCGACGGTCATGCGCGAGCAAAGGACCATTACGATTGAGCGGAAGAACACGACTATCCAGGGTCGAGGGCGACACGATCCCTGCGTGCTTCCCCGTGCGGTGCCAATGGTCGAAGCGATGATAGCGTTGACGCTCGTCGACCATGCGCTGCGACAGCGGGCGGGCTCGATCGGTTCATGAAGGGGCTATTCGAGAGAACGCGCCGCTTTTTTTTCCAATCGCCAACAGCTACAACTTTCGTGTCGGCGCCTTAACAAAGCCTTCACCTTCATCGGCTACAATTTCCTTGACCCATGCATGTCGAAACGCCTCGAAGCGCTCCGGCAACCGTTGAGCCTGTCATTCGAACATCTGGGCTCAACTTTTTCTATGGGTCGTTCCAAGCGCTGTTCGACGTCAGCCTAGACGTTGCGGCCAACCACGTCACTGCCCTCATCGGCCCATCGGGATGCGGAAAGTCTACGTTTCTTCGCTGCTTGAACCGCATGAACGACCTCATCGAAGGCTCCCGCATCGAAGGTACGGTGACCATCCAAGGCACGGATATTTATGGGCCGGATGTCGACCCTGTAGGGCTTCGTAAAAGCATTGGAATGGTCTTTCAGAAGCCCAATCCATTTCCAATGTCGATCTTCGACAACATCGCCTTCGGGCCCCGGATTCATGGGATCAAGAACCGCTCCGAACTCGAAGAGATCGTCGAGCGATGCCTGAAGCAGGCTTACTTATACGAGGAAGTCAAGGACAAGCTCCACAAGAGCGCCCTGGAACTCTCAGGCGGACAGCAGCAGCGTCTGTGCATCGCGAGAAGTTTGGCCGTCGACCCCAAGATCATCCTGATGGATGAGCCCTGTTCGGCTCTCGACCCGGTAGCCACCGCACGGATCGAAGACCTCATGTTCGAACTCAAAGAGCTTTACACGATCGTCATCGTGACCCACAACATGCAGCAGGCACAGCGTGCGAGCGACTTCACTGTGTTCTTCAATAAAGGAAGCGTCGTCGAATTCAACACGACGCAGAACATCTTCCTCTTTCCGCAGAAGAAGGAGACCGAAGACTACATTTCAGGGCGATTCGGCTAGGTCTTAACGCGGCGAAACGTGAGCTTTGCCTCCGGTGCGACGAGGGTCTGCCCATCGGAGTCTAGGATGAACGTCGTGGGATTAGTATCCGATCCAGCCGTCACCTTCTGACCGTTCACGGTCTCCGGGATGAGCTTAATGCTGCTTCCGTCCTTTTCTGAATGTCCGTCGACGGTGATGACTGCGCTACCCCCGCTTGTGCTCATCTCGAATTTTCCATCCGCGGCGATTCTCAACGAGCCAACCATCGAGGGCAACCCATTTTTGAGCAGCTTCTCGTTGGCTTTCATCTGCTCATTGCTGAGAATCATCGTGTAGACCCCGGTGAATTGGTCGCCCTTCTCGGGAGGCTGCTGTGCAGTCGTTTGAGTCGTTGGTCTAGGCTCTGGCTTGGGATCGGTACCGGCCCCGCTCTGGCACCCCACCATCGTCGCCAAGCACACCACGCAGATCAATACTCTTCGCATACTCATTTCCGTCCGCCAATGATGACAACAATCCCGGCGGCTCGCAAGTGCCTGGCCGTTCAGCCGCCTTTCTGATCCACCTTCGGCCGCGAAGCGTTGCCGGCGAGCAGATATGCCGTCGCGTAAACCGTGCGAACGATTTTTTGCATCTTGGCGAAGTCGATCTTCGAGACTTCGTCCGACACGCGGTGATAGTCCTCATGCACGCCATCGAACCAAAAGGCGATTGGGATTCCTTTGGACGCGTAGTTGTAGTGGTCGCTGCGCTGGTATATGTTTTCCGGGTCGTTGGGCGCATCGTAGTGATAGTCATACTTGACCTTATACATGTCCGCATCCACCGCATCGACGATATTTCCCAAATCCGTACTGAGCCGTCTGGACCCCACGACGTAGATCGTGTTGGCGTCCGTCAGCATTTTGTTGGCAGGCTTGGTGTCCCCCGCCGGACGGGACCGACCGATCATATCGATATTGAGTTGCGTGATGATAGAAGTAATGGGCACCGTTGGGTGCGTTGTGAAGTAGCTCGAGCCCCAAAGCCCTTTCTCTTCTCCGGTATGCCAGACGACTAGGATCGAGCGCTTCGGATGGGGCCCGGTCGCCATAGCATGGGCGATTTCGAGAATCGAGACCGTTCCGGAGCCATCGTCATCCGCTCCGTTATAGATGCCGTCCCCCTGCACGTTATCTCGCTTGCCCAAATGGTCGATGTGCGCGCCCAGCGCAACGTACTCGTCCTTCAGCTTCGGATCCGAGCCAGGAATGATGCCGACCACATTCTGGGTGTAGCTGGCGTTCTCGCTTGCGGCAATGTCGATGCTAACCTTCTTGTCCGCCTTGAGCGCGAATGAGGCGTTCGGATCTTGGTTCGAGGCATTCTTCAAAATGTCATCGAGATTGGCCGCTTCTCCCTGTAGAAGCTCTTTCGCCATGTCTTGGGTCACCGTGATGACCGGTATCGTCGACTGTGGGCCGCGACCTCCGCCAACTTGCGGAAATCCTGGCTGTGAGGCGCGCGCGACCATGCTGGTCCAGCGGTCGGCGTCCGTCGAATCTATGATTTGAATCACCGCAACAGCGCCATGTTCGGCCGCCGCCTGATAGGCGCTCTTGTAGTCCTTCAGTTTTCCGCTCTGGACGTCGCGAAACGAGAATCCCTTCGGCTGGTTCATCGTGCGGATGACGACTCGACCCTTGACGTCCACGCTCTTATACGGATCGAGACCGAGCGTCGCTGACTGCGCCCCGTCCCCGACGAAGACCAGTGGGCCCTGGACCTTTCCGCCGACGGCCATGCTCGTGAATCCGTCACCGAATTTGTGGGATTTGCCCCTGAACTCGAAGGAGCAATTCTCGACGTCCACGACCGGTCGAGTGATGGCGATCTTCTGAAAATAAGTGCCGTCGTCACCTGCCGGTTTAACTCCCCAAAGCTTGAGCTGTGTGGCGACGTACCAGGCGGCGATGTCCTGTCCCCGGGAGGGAGTATCGCGCCCCTCGAGAAGGTCGTTTGCGATGAACTCCAGATGGGCTTTGAGTCGGTCGGCGGTGATTGCCTCAAAATTGCCGTACTTGGCCTTGTCTTGGGCATAGGCTGAGACTACGATGGAAAGGAGGGCGAGAATATGAGTAGCTTTTCGCATCTTGAACGGTCCGTCAGCATACTACCGGGAAACCCCGACTTCGGAGTTTCCGAGTTCTTCTTGAAGTTCACCCGCGATTAGTGTGATGAGCCGACGACGAATCCTTTGACCTTCACCGTGCGAATCGGCTGATCCGGGTCGTTCGAGCTGATCGTGACGAGCCCTTCGAACTTCCCTGGATGGGATGTGTTGAGCGTGATCGTACTTCCAATCGTTGCACCAGGGGCAACCGAAAACGGGCCAGTCGGCGCAGAAAAGGCGCTGGATGTGGTGAGGGTGAAGGTCAGATTCGCGATCCCTGCAGCCGTCCAAAGCGATGTATCGCCGACATTGGACACATTCAGTGTGCGCTGTGCGGTAGCCCCTTGCCGCACCAGACCGAAGTCGAGGCTGGTGACCGAATTGACCTTGCCTGGCATTTTCATGTCGAGGTAGACGGGCAAATGGCCATTGCCGACGGCAGAATCGATCAGCGCTTGAGCGATGGTCGCGCCGACCATGCTGTTCCCCGTCGTGCGGATGGGTTGATTGAAGCTGGTCCCATCATTTCCCCAGCACCTGTAAGAGTGATTGGTGTCGTTCCAGGTGCTCGTGCTATAGGGGATCGAAGGGTTTCCGATGTAGTCCATTCCCTGCCCGTCGATCAGCGATGCGCTGAGGAGGATGAAATCGTATCTGTCATCCATTTGGCTGGTCGGCTCTTGCGTATGGACAAATTGAAACGCTTGGTTATTGTTCCAATCACCTTCTGAATCGATTGGATCGAACAGCCGCCCTTGATTGTTGGATTGGGATGACGTCAGCGTCTGATAGGCGGTTTGCGTGGACCTTTGGATGTTCGTGTCGCCTGCCATCATAAACGACCAGCCTGCCGGAAGCGCTTGCGCGTTATCGCGAATGTGCTGCGCCTCGACTTGTCGCCGGTTCTGATCTTCTGTGGTCGAACCGGCCTTCATGTGGACGCTGTATACCGCTACCGTCGTACTCGGAGAGGCATAGCCGACCGGACGAAAATCGTACCGGTAGGTATTTCGTGGCTGGTTGTTCGTGTCAGTGCTTCC
>JAYROD010000202.1:0-16142 GCA_041911835.1 Fimbriimonadaceae bacterium
AGCTGGTCTCACCGTAAGACTCCAGCCCGGGTGGAACGAAGTAGCTGACGGAAAGGTTCTTCCAGAACTTCTCGACTTGGGTGTATTCGCCCACGATGAAGGAAATCAGGTAGGTCGAATGAGGCTGATTCATCATCCAGTGATCGATGCGCTTGTCGCCTTCCTCCACCGAACCGACCAGTATCCCATTGCCGATCGTCGAATAGGCCTTCGGCACCTCGATATAGCCTTCCGTCGTGGCCTTGTCATCGGGATAGTCGTAGGTTGGGAGCCAGTATCGCGTGTCTTCTCCCTGCCCTTGGGTGTAAATCATCCCAGTCTTGGAAGGATAGGCGGACTGCTTGCTGACGAAATAAATGCCGCATTCCGGAGTACCTGTGTAGTCCGCCTCGACCTTGATGGACTGTCCTTGGCTCACATAGCGGGGCAGGGTGACGACAAGCTTCCCGTTTTCGAGCTTGAAGGATGCCTCCCTGCCATCCACCGTGACCTTCGATACGTTCAGTTTCACGCAGTGGAGCCAGACCTGCGCGGCTCCGGCTTCTTCTAGCTTGAGGGTGTTGATCGCCCGACCGGAGATTGCTCCTTTGGTCTCGTCGAATCCGATGTGCCATTCGACGTGCTGCAGATCGTAGTTGTGAACGGGAGCCTGAGCCGCTAGAAAAGCGGGCAGAAGCACAAATCCCAGAGCGAAGGCTTTGGAGGACATAGTGCACGTATTCTGGTTCGAAACAGCGCTTTCCTGCCGTGTCGAGTTGCGTGCCAGCGGATACACTGAAGCCTCCATGGTGATCAGCTTGCTCTTGTCGTATGTCGCCCGTCCAGCTCAGAGTCCGCCAAGCGGCTGGATGCCTTCGGACCCCGGAAGAGCGCAAGCTGTCGCGACGAAGGGTGGGGAGCGCCTGCAGAACGGCGCGATTATGGGAACCTGGTCGTTCTCGAATGGCCTGAAGCTGACAGAGTATCAAGACCTGTGGAACCATTCGATCGCGCCAGGAGTGGAGGCGTTCGTCATTGTGCTGGCCGACGGCCGCAGAATTCCGGCAAGCTCGATGAAATTGGATGTCGGGCCCGAGCGGCGCTCCCTTAATCCCGAGCCCAAAGCGCTTCAGAGAGAAGCTCACCAAGCGGGGCTGTCAATTGGGGCGACGCTTGAGGATTCGGCAACTGGCCTGTCAATACGCTGGCAAGCGAGCCTGCGAGACGGGGAACCGTTCATCCGGCAGTCCGTCACCCTTACAGCCACAAAGGCCGACGTCGACGTGTCCCGAGTCGAGATGCTCGACATGCGCATGCCGAATGCCGAGCGGATCGGCACGGTGCCGGGCTCGCCGGCGACGGCGGGGCACTGGTTCTTTGGCTTCGAGCACCCGATGTCATCGATCGAAGGGGTGGGCGACGAACTCCATGGTTTCCTGGAGCGAAAAGTCCCTCTAAAGCCAAGCACCGCAACAACCTACGGCAGCGTGGTGGGAGTTTCACCAGTTGGTCAGATGCGACGCGGGTTTCAATATTACGTGGAGCAGGTGCGCGCGAGGCCGTATGAGCCGTTCTTGCACTACAACTCTTGGTATGACCTTGCGTTTGGCGTGAAGTTCGACGAGAAGGGCTGCCTTGACCGCATCAACGCCTTCGGCAAGGCGCTGGTGAAGGACCGGGATGTGAAACTTCGGAGCTATCTTTTCGACGACGGCTGGGACGAGACTCACACCGTCTGGGAGTTCCACAGCGGCTTCCCGCAGGCCTTCAGTCCGCTGAAGAAGGCCGCCGAGCAATATGGGGCTGGGCCGGGTGTCTGGCTCTCACCGTGGGGAGGGTACGGCCGCGCCCGCCAGGAACGACTGGCGACCGGAAAGGAAAAAGGCATGGAGATCGATTCCCAGGGCTATGCGCTTTCCGGGCCGAAATACTATGCGCGATTCCACCAGGTCTGCATGGATTTCGTGATGAAGTACGGGGTCAACCAATTCAAATTCGATGGCACCGGAAGTCCGGACAAGCAGTTTCCCGGCAGCGCTTTTGGCAGCGATTTCGAAGCCGCGATCGCACTCATCTCCGACCTTAGAAAGGCCAAACCCGATCTATTCGTCAACCTTACGACCGGCACGTGGCCCTCGCCATTCTGGACACGCTACGCGGATTCGACGTGGCGGGGCGGTTCGGACCACAGCTTCGCAGGTGTCGGAAGCTGGCGCCAGAAGTGGATCACCTACCGGGACGGCGACACATACAACGGCGTGGTCAAACGCGGCCCACTCTATCCAATCAATTCGCTTATGCTCCACGGGCTCATCTACGCCGATCACGCCGAGCATTTGATGGATGATCCCGGAAACGACTTTCGCAGCGAGGTTCGGAGTTATTTCGCTACCGGCACGCAGCTTCAGGAAATGTACATTACTCCGAGCAAGCTCACGAAGCAGAACTGGGACGACTTGGCGGCGTCGGCAAAATGGAGTTTTGCAAATCGGGACGTGCTCCGAGACGTGCACTGGGTCGGTGGCGATCCGTTGAAACTAGAGGTTTACGGCTGGGCAGCCTGGACACCGAAAAGAGCGATCCTCTCGTTGAGAAATCCCAGCGACCAAGCGCAATCGTTTTCGATCGACATTGCGAGTGTGTTGGAATTGCCACAAGGCTACAAAGGAGCATTCTCTTTCGAGAGCGCATATCCCGATTCGCAGATCGCTAAGTTAACGGTGGAAGCCGGAAAATCGAAGGTCGTAATGTTGCAGCCTTTCGAGGTTCTCGTGATGGAAGGAACACCTCGATGAGCCTCCTCATCTCCCTCCTTCTTGGCCTGCAACAACCCACGAAAGTGGCGTGCGTAGGCGCCAGCATCACTCAGGGTATCGGAGTTGCGCATCCTGAGGCCGACAGTTATCCAGCGCAATTGCAGAAGATCTTAGGGGATCGGTATTTGGTCAAGAATTTCGGCAACTCCGGCAGCTGCGTCGCAAAGAGCGGCTCGCATCCGTATTGGAATACCGCCGAATACAAAGCATCCTTGACGTTCAAGCCGGACATCGTGCTGATCTTTCTAGGTACGAATGATTCGTGGAACGACTGGTGGGAGAAAGGCCGAGACAACCTCGTCCCTAACTACAAAGAACTGATACAACATTATCGAAATTTGCCGAGCCATCCCAAGGTGTACGCGATCCTTCCGACACCCATGTTTTACGGCGCAAAGGACCGGAATCAAAGAAATTTCGAAGATGGTGTTCTGCCGCTGTTGCGACAAGCCGCTCGCGAGTCAGACGTTCCGACGATCAATCTCTTTCGAGCACTTGATGGGCAAGGAGCCCTCTTTCCGGACCACCTCCATCCGAACGAGAAAGGAGCGGGGTTGATCGCAGAAGAAGTCGCCGGTGTCATCGCCGATCAGAAGCTCGAAAAGGCGAAATGGAAACTCGTGTCAGCCGACAGCGAACAGATCGACGAGGGTCCGGCGCGAATGGCGATCGACGGAGATCCGGAAACGTATTGGCACACTCAGTACGACCCCCAAACGCCTAAGCACCCGCATGAGATCGTGGTTGACATGGGTGAGAGCGTGAGCCTTTCGGGATTCCGCATCCTGCCGCGGCAAGACGGTGGAGTGAACGGCCGGATCAAAGATTACGAACTCTATCTGAGCGTCGATGGCAAAGTGTGGGGAGCGCCGGTCGCCAAGGGCACACTGCCCAATTCCCGCGAGGTTTCGGCGGTTCGCTTCAAGGATCCCGCGACTGGACGTTTCTTCAAATTCGTCGCGCTCAGCGAGGTCAACGGCGGTCCATGGACTACCATCGCCGAGATTGACATGGTCAGGGCGAGATCACCGCAGACGCCATCGAGCGGTCAGCGGCAGCTCGCGAGAAGATAGACCGACGGAGAGCTGATAGTTGCCTGGCTCGACAGTCCATGCGTGGCTCTGAACATTCCAATAAGCTGCTGCGCTCCGGGGAATCGTCAGGCTGATTCGCTTCGATTGGCCCGCCTTGAGATTCACCCTTTGGAAGGCCTTGAGCTCTCTTTCAGCGCGCAGGATCTTGGTCTCAGGCAAACCGAGATAGGCTTGGACAACAGTCGCTCCTTCTCGGTCACCGGTGTTCTTGACCAGCACTGACACAACCGCTTCATTCTCGGTCGTGTTGATTCGCAGACCAGACAGACCGAATGTCGTAAACGAAAGCCCGAATCCGAATGGGAAAAGGGGTTCTTTGTCGGAGTGGCCGTACGAGCGATAGCCCATGAACAGCCCTTCTCGATATGCCATTTGGTGGTTGATCGCGGGATATGCTTTTTCGTAATAGGTGCCCTTAAGCGAACCTGGGAACGTCGTCGGCAAATGGCCTGACGGGTTGGTTTTTCCAAAGAGGATTTCGGCAACTGCCTGGAACCCGTTTTGGCCCGGATACCAAGCTTGAAGGACGGCTCCCGTCTTGGAAATCCAGGGGATCATGTCAACACCAGCGCCTGAGGTGTTGACCACTATGGTGTGCTTGTTGAGCGCACATGCGCGTCGGACGAACATCAACTGCTCGTCCGGCAATTGAAACGAACGATCATGCCCTTCTCCTTCCGTATTCTTGTCGAATCCAGTTCTTACGATGATCGCATCGGCATTCTTAAGGCTTGCCAAATGCACCTGATTCTCGAAGTATCCAGCGAGCGGCGCCAGCCCGAATTGAGCCACGGCGTCTCCTCCTTTTTCGTAATATTCGACCTTCAGCCGATAGGTCTTTCCAGCCTCTAGGCTGATCGTCGCCGTCTTGGTCTGCGCGCCGTGGTCGCTCCAATCGTCGAGCACCTTCTGACCGTCGATGAAAACTCGAATGCCGTCGTCGCTTCGAGTGACCAACAGATACGGACCGGAGGCATCGGCTTTGAAATTCCCGGACCAGCGGACCGAAAAGTTGTCTGCGCCGATACCTTCGCCAGGTGACTTTTGGCCCCAATCGTGGTCGATCTTTGACTCGGATTGCGTGAAGGCAGGCAAACCCTGGAGATCAGTGCCATTGAAGTAGTCCGCGGACAACCCCTCGGTGCCGATCGGCGAGAGGTATCGGTTGAATTTAAGCGCGACATCGATCGGGCTTGACACGTTGATGTTCTCGATCGAAACGCCAGGAGCTACGACTTTCTTCAGCGCCTCGATCAAACTTTCAGAGCGAACGGGAGTCGTAAAGGCGCTTCCGCCGCCGCCCGTCTCATCGGCAAGCTTAAACGGCTCGATGACGACGATCTTGTGAATCTTCTTCGCGTCGAGCGGAAGGCAATGATTCTCATTGCGCAGCAAAACCATTCCCTCTCGGGCGATCTGTAGCGCCAACGCGGCATTCTGAGGATCGTCTTTGGGAATAGTCTTGATTTCTTGCACGCGCTCTGGGAATCCCATCGCAAAACTCATGCGCAGGATTCGCCGCACTTTGTCATCGAGCACGGCGACCGGCAACTTGCCGCTTGACACCAGCAGAGAGAGGTTCTCGGCGTTCATGAACTTTCCACTCGGCATCTCGAGATCCAGTCCCGCGAGCGCGGCGGGAAGGGCCGAATGGGTCCCTCCCCAATCCGACATCATGATCCCCTTGAACCCCCAATCCTTTTTCAGAACCTGATTGACAAGCCAATCGTTTTCGGAACAGTGCGAGCCGTTCAAGAGGTTGTAACCGGTCATGACCGCCCAAGCGCCGCCATCTTTGACTGCTATCTCGAAAGGCTTCAAATAAAGCTCTCGCAAAACGCGCTCATCGACGATGGAATTATCCGTCTGCCGATCATCTTCGTGATCATTTGCGGCAAAGTGCTTGACCGTCGCCACGACTCCTTTTGATTGCACTCCTCGAACGACTTGCGCGGCCGTTTTGCCAGACAGGAAGGGGTCCTCGCCGAAATACTCGAAGTTGCGCCCATTCTGCGGGATGCGAGCGAGATTCACTCCCGGCCCCAGCCAGATGTGCACACCCCTCGCTCGAGCATCGGTGCCGATCGCCTCGCCGTACTTTCGGGCCAACTCGGTATCCCACGACGCCGCTAAAGAAACCGGCGCCGGATAGGCCGTGGTCGGACCGTAATTGCGCACCCCCGCCGGCCCGTCGGACATCTTGAGCTCAGGAATTCCCAACTCCGGGTATCCATGGATGTAAAAGTCACGGATTCCCCCGATGATCTCGAGTTTCTGCTCAAGGGTCAACTTCGCGAGCGTCGCATTCACTCGGGCTTCGATACCTTCCTGCGGCTGCAGCAAGCTCAACGCGGCAAAGAGTAGCGTCATCTTCTCGCCTTGACTTGTCGAATCTCCTCGATCACCGTCTCAAGAGATTCTTTCGAACTTTCGGGTCGACACCGATCGACCGGCGATCCGTCTTCCAGGCAGCCGATGAAATATTCCAGTTCTCTGTAATAGCCGCCGAGATCGGAGATGTTTCCACCTCCGGCTGCTTCCATCTTCGGGAATTCTGGAACGTACGGCTCGCGATCAGATGGATAAATGGTCATCGGTCCGCCATCCATAATCGCCGCTCCGTTCTCGAAAATCGCCCTAAAGGCCATCTTGAACGGTGTCCTGGGCGGCAGATTCCAGCCGCCTTCCAGATGCACGACGCAGTCCGGGTACTGCATCGTCGTAAAGATCTGGCTGCAGCCGCGAGAGTCGACCGTCCCGAATGAGGCGATCTCTGAGGGTTTTCCCAGGAGGAAGAGCGCGAAGTCCGTGTCGTGGATGTGCATATCCATCGCTCCTCCTCCGGTCTTGTTTTCATCCGCCATCCAGTTGTCCGATGCCCAGGAAGGGAATTCTCCATAGCGCGTCAGATTCAGAGACAGCAGCTTCCCCAACGTCCCTTCGTCGACGAGCTGCTTGAGAAGCACGTACTCGGGCCAAAAGCGGATACAGTGCCCGATCATGAGCTGCTTTCCCGCATGAGAGCAGGCGTCGATCATCGCCTGAGCTTCATCCAGATTGAGCGCCATCGGCTTTTCGCAAAAGACGTGCTTCCCGGCTGCTGCGCCCTTCTCCGTGAATTCCCTGTGACGGTGCGTGGGCAAGCAGACATCGACGACATCGCACTCGTGCGCGGCAAGCGCTTCCTCCAGGGTGAGGTAGGACGGGATTCCGAAGTCCAGACCGTACTTCGCACCCTTTTCCCCTCGGTGGTCGACGCACGCTACTAAATCTGCCTCTGGAAGGAGCCTGTAGACATTCCCATGCATCCGGCCCATAAAGCCACACCCGACGAGCACCACACGCTGCATGGACTTGTCTTACCCTGCCTGAGAGGGAACCCGCAGAAGGACCGCCGATCGGGGAAGTAGAATTCGAACACTATGAAGCGCATTCCCCTCCTACTGCTCATCGGCGCACTGCTTGCCGGATGCGGAGGCCCGAAAGATGAATCGAGCAACTCGGAGACGAAGTCTCCAAGTGACAAGTCGGTGGAACTGAAGGGCGACCTGGACGTCGCTGCCTTCCAAGGCGGATATGGCATCGACTTTTATGAGGCGGCAGCCAAGGAGTTCGAGACGAAGCACCCGGGGCTCAAGATCAAAGTCGAAGGGAACCCCCGCATTTGGGAGCAGCTGAGGCCTCGCTTCGTGGGAGGCAATCCGCCCGATTTGACGTATCCGGGTTGGGGAATGGATCAATGGGCGCTTGCCGAAGAAGGTCAGCTGGTGGACCTGGGAGCTGCCCTCAAGACCAAAGCGGCGGAAGGCGACAAAACCTGGGGCGAAACGTTCGACCCGAATATTCTCAAACTTGGACAGCTCGAAGGAAAGCAGTACGTGCTGCCCTATTTCTACAACGTCCTGGGATGGTGGTACGACCCGGGTGTGTTTTCGAAGAACGGATGGACTCCACCGAAGACGTATGACGAACTTCTGGCGCTATGCGAAAAGATCAAGGCTAAGGGCATTGCGCCAATTACGTATCAGGGCAAATACCCCTATTACATGATCGATGGTATGTTGCTCCCCTGGGCCTATAGCGTCGGAGGCGCCCAGGCTATCGTCGACGCTCAAAACCTTGTTCCGGGAGCCTGGAATTCGCCGGCGATGTTGAAAGCTGCCCAAATGATCGACGAATTGAATAAGAAGGGCTATTTCCAGTCTGGCGCGACGGCCATGAGCCACACGGAATCGCAACAGGAGTTCCTCCAGGGTAAGGCAGCGATGATCCCGTGCGGCACCTGGCTGTATTCGGAAATGAGCAAGGTGATGCCTCCCGGCGCGAAGATGGAGTTCATGCTGCCTCCGGTCGCGTCGGATGGGAAGGGTGATCCGACCAACGTAATTATCAGCATCGAGCCGTGGATGGTGCCCTCGCAGGGCAAGAACCAGGACGCAGCGATCGAGTTCTATAAGTACATGACTTCTCTGACGAAGGCAAAGCAGTTCGTCGAGCAGAAGGGCACCCTCATGGCGATCATCGGCAGTGATGACGCGAAGCTTCCAGAAGTGCTTGTTACCCCAGCGAAGGTGATGAAGGACAGTAAAGCCGTTTGGGCCGTGCAGTATCGACAGTGGTATCCGGCGTTCAACACTGAGATCGAAAACGCTTTGACCGCAATGTTGAATAAAGAGCTGACTCCAGAAGGTTTCTGCGACCGTGTCGAAGCCGCCGCAGAAAAGACTCGGAACGATAGCGGCATTCCCAAACACAAATTGTCGAATTGACCGCACGAATGAGATACAATATTCGCTGATATCCTCACGATAGACGGAGAAAACGGATCATGACAAACAAATGGAAATTGGCCATAGCACTCGGCCTTACTTCGTGCGCTTCGCTGGTTCTGGCTGACGAGGCTGCAAATCTACAAAAGGCCATGCAAGATGGCATGAACAAATATTGCGCCGCCGTCATGAAAGGCGATAAGGCCGGCGCCAACAAGATCATCATGGGCGCGTTCGCGCCGAACTGCAAGTTCACCGGCATGGACGGCAAAACCATGAACCTCAAGCAGTGGATGGCTGCGATGAACATGAATATGAAGTCCATGAAAAGCATCACCAAAATGAAGCTCACTTGCTCCAACATCAAAGTGTCTGGAAACAAGGCGACCGGCAACGAGAGCTTCATGATGGAAGGCACGATGCCGAACATGAAGGACCCAAAAAAGACCTCGAAGATGATGGTCATGGGCACTAGCACTTCAACTTACGAGAACATGGGTGGAAAGTGGATGGTCGTCACGAGCAAGGATACGTCCCAGAAAATGATGGTAGACGGCAAACCGTTTGATCCATCGAAGATGGGCGGTCACTAATCATTCAATGTTAAGGGCTGGCAGGACTCAACGTCCTGTCGGCCCTTTTCTATTTTCGAACTCATGCTAACCTCAGCCATAATCCTCGCCATGGGACAGTTGCCGCTCTGGGATCATGGGCGGTGTCCAACCGATTGGCTGATCGATCCTTCGCCGGCAAAAGCGGGTGTCTTTAGCACAGAAAATCCCCATGAGGTCGTTCTGGCGAACGGCCTGATCTCGAGAACGATTCGCCTGGCGCCGAATGCGGCGACTGTCAGCATCCAAAACCTCAAGACTGGAGAAGAATTGCTCAGAGGGATTAAGCCCGAAGCGCACCTGGTGGTCGACTCCAAACCTTTTGACGTCGGCGGTCTAGTCGGGCAGCCCGATCTCGCCTACCTGACCCCAGAATGGCTCAACTCGATGAAGGCGAATCCAAGAAGCTTCGAGTTTGAGTCGTTCAAAGTGGGAAAGCCTGAAATGCGTCTTCCTTGGAAACGAGTGAGACATGCGCCTGACGTCGCCTGGCCCCCCAAGGGTGTGAGCCTGACGCTGACATTCTCTCCGCCAAAGGGTGACTTCGATGGCATTAAGGTCAACATCCACTACGAGTTGTACGATGGAATGCCGGTCCTGTCCAAATGGATCACTGTTGAGAACGGCGGATCGAAACCAATCACTGTCGACAGATTCACGAGCGAGTGGCTCCGCTTTGTGGAGCCTGAATCGGTGGTCGATTCTAACCCAAGCTGGATGCTCCCGAACATCACGATAGCTACGGACTATTCGTTTGGTGGCATGGCGGTCAACAACTCCAATCGCACCGCAAACTGGCTGCCGGACCCCGAATACACGACTCAAGTCAATTACGACCTCAAAACGCCATGCATGTTGGAGATGCAGCCTCCGCTCGGTCCAGCGTTCACCCTCGAACCCGGCGGGACCTTTTGCAGCTTCCGCACATTCGAGCTCTTTCACGATTCGACGGACCGTGAGAGAAAGGGACTCGCCGTCCGCAAGATGATGCGCGCGTTGGCGCCTTGGAGCACCGAGAATCCGCTCATGATGCATGTGACATCGACTGACGACAAGGTGATGAAAACCGCCATCGATCAGGCGGCTGAATGCGGCTTTGAAATGATCATCCTGAGCTTCGGGAGCGGCCTAAATATGGAGGATGTCACGCCAAAGAACATCTTCAAATTCAAGGCAATCCGCGATTATGCGAAGTCCAAAGGAGTCGATCTTGGAGGCTATTCGCTCCTCGCCAGCCGCAGCATCGACAAGGAGAACGACGTCGTCAATCCTCAGCCGATTTTCGGAGCGTCGCCCTGTTTAGGAAGCAAATGGGGACTGAACTACTTCAAAGCGATGAAGATGTTCATTTCCGATACCGGATTCAGCATGCTGGAACACGATGGCAGCTATCCCGGCGATATATGCGCTTCGACCGTACATCCAGGACACAAGGGTCTCGACGATTCCCAATGGAATCAGTTTCAAATCATCAGCGATTTCTATCGTTGGTGCCGCGAACGCGGTGTGTTCCTGAACGTTCCGGACAACTATTTTCTTAGCGGTTCCAATAAAACCGGTATGGGATATCGGGAGGCGAACTGGTCCCTCCCGAGAGCGCAGCAGCACATCCACGCTCGCCAGAACCTTTACGACGGGACATGGGAAAAAACTCCAAGCATGGGCTGGATGTTCGTACCTTTAGTCGAATATCAAGGAGGTGGTGCGGCAGCGACCATCGAGCCGCTCAAAGATCACCTCCAAGACTATGAGATGCACCTGATGAACAACCTCGGATTCGGCGCTCAAGCCTGCTATCGAGGTCCCCGACTCTACGATTCTCCCGAGACCAAGGCGGCAGTCATCAAGTGGGTGAGTTGGTTCAAGAAGTATCGCGACATCCTAGAATCCGATGTCATCCATGTCCGCCGCGCAGACGGGAAGAACCTCGACTGCGTCCTCCACGTTAATCCGACGCTTCCGATCAAGGGGCTTGCGGTCGTTTACAATCCGACCCCCCGCGAACTTTCGCAAGACATCGAGCTACCCCTTTACTACACGGGTCTCGATCGATCCGCTTCGGTCTCGATCGAGGATCGGGGCCAGCATAAGGTTGTGTTGAGCAGAGAATACAAAGTCACCATCCACCCAAGGGTTCCTGCGGAAAGTTGCGTCTGGGTCACGATTCGATGATGATCGGGTAACCCGTTGAGGCGATTCAGCCTGCCGAACAATCAGAAAGCTGTGGAAGACGCGCGCTTTCCAACCGAATCGACTGTAAGATACGACCAAGCAGTTGCGAAATGTGCGCGCTTCGAAACGTTGAGCGCCGCTCAATGGGAAGTTGACCGGGCATGGGAGCCCCTTGCCCGATACAGGAAGGAGGACATCAATGAAATTGCCGCTGACGAAATTCATCCTTGGATGTGCCGTCGTCACTCTTGCTGCCGCCGGCAGCGCCCAAGAATTCACCGCGTTCTTGGATGGTCCATCGGAGTCTCCGCCTAATGCCTCGCCAGGAACGGGGTTCGCGGACGTAACGATCAATACAACACTGGTCACGATGCGAGTTCAGGTGAACTTCAGTGGACTCACCGCTGGAGTGACGGCATCGCATATCCATGCTGCAACAACAACTCCATTCACGGGAACGGCAGGTGTCGCCACGCAAACGCCAACCTTCAGTGGATTCCCTTCAGGAGTGACAAGCGGCTCGTATGACAATACGTTCGACATGACCCAGACGTCATCGTATAACTCCTCCTATATCACGGCGAACGGGGGGACGGCTCTGAGCGCGTTTAATGCCCTGCTGAACGCCATGCAACAGGGCCGCAGCTACCTCAATATCCACACCTCGAACTTCCCTGGTGGCGAGATTCGAGGTTTCTTGACTCCAGTGCCTGAGCCGGGGACGATCTTGAGCCTGGGAGCTCTGTTCGCGCTTTCAGTGGTGGGGGCGAGGCGACGATCGCGCCGGTTCTAACTGATTGAAAGTCGAATCGTGTCGCTGCCCGGACGACTCGGGCAGCGGCTCGGTGCCTTGGCAGCCAAAGTCGTTCTTGCTTCGGACTGAATCGCTCGTCTATAGTGGCTCTATGCGAGAGCCAACTTGGCTATTCTCAACAGGTCCAGCCTTCGCAATTGCCACCCGATCCGGCGGAATTCGGAACTGGATCACGGTTCGTCCGCCCAGAAGCTTCCTACACTTCGCCGATCCGACAAGGCGCAACTTCCGATGAAGCCGAGCTTGAGGGCTGTGAGCCTTCTATGATCGCTTTGGTCCTTGCCGCGAGCATGCTCGCTGGCGCACAGAAGAACGTCATCTCGAACGGGGATTTCGAGATGGTCTCCTCCGGAGTTCCCCAGGGTTGGGCACAGAACACATGGGGCGGCAAGGCCGATTTTGTATTGGACTCCCCGGGGCGCGAAGGCGGCCACTGCGTTCTGGTCTCGTCTTCGACTGGAGCAGACGCAGGCTGGAGTACCGTCGTCGCCGTCAAACCCTATTCGAAATACCTCCTCACGGCGTGGATCAAAACCGACGGCGTCAAGCCGATCGATGGACTGGGCGCACTCATCAATCTGCATGCCCGGCCCGAGCACACCGTGGCGCTGGGGGGCTCAAACGATTGGACTCGGGTTTCCATGGAGATCGCAACTGGAGCCGATGATGCACTTCAGGTGAATTGTCTGTTGGGCTATTTCGGTAGAGCAATCGGCAGAGCATGGTATGACGACGTGGAATTGAAGCTCGTTTCAACAACGCGATTGGACCCATCGGTGCACATAGATTTTGAAAGTCCTGGCGCCGCCATCTCGCCCTATATTTACGGCCAGTTCATCGAGCATCTTGGTCGCTGCATCAATGGTGGCATCTGGGCAGAAATGCTCGAAGACCGGAAGTTCTTCTTCAGCGTCGGAGACAAGGATTCTCCTTGGAAAGCCTCCTCGCCGAGCGAAGTTACTTTGGATCCGGACCATGCGATCGTCAATGGTCATTCCGTCAAGCTCAATCAAGACGCCAGCGTCTCCCAGGATGGACTCTGGCTGAACAAAGGGAGGTCATACGTTGGCCACATTTGGCTATCGAGCGCCGATCGGAACGGTCGCGGGGAGGTGTCGATTCAGTGGGGGCCGAGGGCCGGTGATTCCGAGAAAGTCGAGATCGATGGCCTAAAATCAACCTTCAAGAAGTATCCATTTCGATTCACGCCAAAAGCTTCCTCGAAAGCCGGAAAGCTAACGATTAGATCCGTCGACGGAGACTTGCGAGTCGGCTGTGTGTCCCTGATGCCCTCGGACAATTACAACGGGATGCGGCGCGACATCCTCGCTCTGCTCAAAGAGTTGGATGCTCCTATTTATCGCTGGCCAGGCGGCAACTTCGTCAGTGGATACGACTGGAAAGATGGAATCGGCGACCGAGACCTTCGTCCGACCCGAAAGAATCCGGCATGGAAGGGAATCGAGCCGAATGATTTTGGAACGGACGAATTCATGACGTTGTGCAAGGAGATTCACACCGAACCGCTCATCGTCGTGAACACGGGACTCGGAGATTCGAAGTCGGCGGTGGAGTGGATCGAATACGTGAATGGAAAGCGCTCCACGCCGCAAGGGGCGAATAGGGCAAACAACGGCCACGCCGAACCTTATGGAGTTAAGTGGTGGGGGGTTGGAAACGAGATGTTTGGCAATTGGCAGTTGGGGCACGTTTCGATTGACCAATACGTCGTTCGGCATAACGAATTTGCGAAAGCCATGCGCTCGAAAGACCCAAACATTAAGCTAATCGGATCGGGCGACGTTGGTTCAAACGGATGGTCCAGAAAGCTCCTCGAAGACTGTTCCGATTCCATGGACCTCATCAGCGAACACTTCTATTGTCAGGAGCGACCGGGCGTGATGGCGCATGTCGCGCAGATGCCCAATGCGGTGGACGGAAAGGTCAAAGCGCATCGCAAGTACCGGCGCGAACTCCCGCAACTGAAGGGGAAGGACATTCGAATCGCGCTTGATGAATGGAACTACTGGTATGGCGCTGAAGTTTTCGGAGAATTGGGCACTCGATACTTCCTCAAAGATGCGCTCGGCATAGCTGCAGGTCTTCATGAGATGTTCCGCAATAGCGACATCATCGAGATGGCGAACTACGCGCAGACAGTGAACGTTATTGGGGCCATCAAGGCGACACCGACCGATGCGAGTATGGAGACCACGGGGCTCGTCCTCCAGCTCTATCGAAGGCAGTTCGGATCGATCCCGTTGAAGCTCTCAGGAACCCCGGCGCCTCTCGATGTCGTGGCAGCGACTACTGCCGACGGCAGCAATTTGACGATCGCCGTTGTGAACCCAACCGCCGATCCGCAAACGCTCAAGTTACAGTTCTCTCCGAAGGTTAAATTCAAGCCGGGGATGATGTGGATCCTTGCCAACCCAAACCCAAATGCATTCAACGATCCGGGCCACTCAGCGAGGGTGTCGATCGTCCAGAAATCCGCCGCAGCCTCCAAGCGGCTGGCACTTGCTCCCTACAGCATCAGTCTCTACCGATGGCCGATCGAGGATCGCTGAATCGATAGTCTGAATTGTTGGGCAGGAAATCCCGAGGTTGCGACGAACTGACGGATTAATCGTCCTATGAAAGCCATATTGCTCCTCGTCGCCCTCATGATCGTGTCAGCCGCCCTGGGCCAGACGCCCACCGAGACCAAAGCCCAAAAGGATGCGCGCATGAAATGGTGGCGAGAAGCACGCTTTGGAATGTTCATTCACTGGGGGATTTATTCAGTGCCTGCAGGGGAATGGGGCGGCAAGACCAATTACGCCGAGTGGATCATGGAATCGGCGCACATTCCGGTTGACCAGTACGAAAAATTTCGCGATCGATTCAATCCAACCAAGTTCAACGCAGACGAGTGGGCAAAGATGGCGAAGGATGCCGGCATGCAGTACGTCGTCATTACGACGAAACACCACGACGGATTTGCCCTATTCGATTCCAAGGCTGGCCCTTACAACGTGATGTCTACGCCATTCCACCGCGACATCATGAAAGAACTCTCAACAGCCGTCCGCAAGCAGGGCCTGGTCCAGTGTTGGTACCACTCGATTATGGACTGGCACCATCCCGACTATGTGCCGCATCGCGCATGGAGTACCAAGCAGCCGCCCGATACGAGTTTTCAGCGATACGTCGACTACCTTCACCAACAGGTGAGTGAATTGCTGACGAAGTACGGTCCAATTGGGGTCATGTGGTTCGACGGTGAATGGGAATCCACCTGGAACCATGAGCAAGGGCAAGCGCTTTATGACCTATGCCGCAAGTGCCAACCGAGTGTGATCGTCAACAATCGCGTCGACGTCGGTCGGGGTGGGATGGGGGGTATGAGCGACGAAGGTTTCGCGGGCGACTTCGGGACACCCGAACAGGAGATTCCGGCGACGGGCCTTCCAGGCGTGGATTGGGAAACCTGCATGACGATGAATGACAATTGGGGCTACAACAGTCACGACAAGCATTTCAAGTCGACCGAAGACCTCGTACGAAAACTTTGTGACATCGCTAGCAAAGGTGGCAACTTCTTACTCAATATCGGCCCTAAGCCCGATGGAACGTTTCCATCGGAATCCGTTCAGCGATTGAAAGAGATTGGGCAATGGATGAAGGTGAATGGTGAGTCGATCTATGGGACCATGGCCTCGCCATTTAAGAGCTTAGCGTGGGGCCGCTGCACACAGAAGCCTAAAGGCCAAAACACAGTGCTCTATTTCCACGTCTTCGATTGGCCCACAGATGGCAAGCTGGTCGTTCCAGGCATCGGTAACAAAACGGTTCAGGCATCATTATTAGGCTCAAACGGGCATCTTAGGCAAGACCACAACGGC
>JAYROD010000203.1:0-4123 GCA_041911835.1 Fimbriimonadaceae bacterium
CAAGGAATCCTTGACAACTGCCGCCGGGTCCAACTCCCCGTCCGCGAGGAGGTTTTTCAAGTGCAGCGAAATGTTCTGCTTGGTGGCATCGAACAGTTCCGCCATTTCCAGCTGAGTCAGCCAGACCGTCTGCTGATCGGCGCGCAGCTTGATCTGGCTGCGCCCGTCTTCGGTGGTGTAGAGGATCAGTTCGCTCATGGGTTACTCCGCATGCAGCACAAAGTTGTACTTCGCAAGGAGACCACCCATAACCTCATCGAAGATATTCAAGTTGTCCTGAACAACGATGTCCGACTCGTAGTAGTAGACCTTTTTGTGCGACAAGGCATTGACGATGTCAGCTACACGATTGGGCTCTTTGATTCCGATCTGATTCAGCACGTAGCTGAATTGCGGAACACCGAGGAACGACGCCACGTTCTCCAAGACCTGCCGGAGCAATGCGAAGTGGTATGCCCGTACATCTTTGGCCTTGTGGGCGTTGGACAGTAACTGGAGCACACGCAGGTGGTAAAGGAACACGTCGTCTTGGCATTTCTCCAGATCAAGCTCGCCTGACTTCGAACTAAGAACGTAGAGTTTCGTGTGCTTCTTGAACTTGCCGCTCTTTTCGCCCTTGGTTAGCCAATCGCTCAGAATCGAGAACAGACCAATGTGGTGCGTGGTGACGATGATCTTGCGCTTCTCGAACTGGCTCTCGATGAGGTCGAACAACGTCGCAGCTGTGACGAAGATGTTGTGATCGTCGAGGCTGGACACCGGGTCGTCGATAAAAAAATGGCTCGACTGCTTATCGGCCCAACCTTCGACTTCGAACAGCGCGAGGAAGAAGCACCAAACGAAAATTCGTTCCTCGCCTCGCGACACCTTGATTGGCTGCTGAGGCAAATCCGGGTTCTGGTTTGGGATAAAGAATGAAATCGACTCAATACCCTTTTCAGGGTCGTCCTCGTACAGGTTGAGCGCGAACCCGAACTTGGGCTTGTAGGCATTAAGCTTTTCGCGGATGTTGTCCTCCGTCAGCAGGGTGTGGAACCTGCTGAGGCTGCTGGGCAGGAGGGTCAATCGGACATCGGCCCCATCGTTGTCTTCATCGTTGTCCCAAACAAAGAGATCTTCGCTGTAGGCGTTGTAGTAGACGCCGGTGTGGCTGCCGTCCTCTTGCTTGGTTGCATTCTTGTACGCCACGCAGAGTTGGGTCTTGCCGGTCGCGTTGAAGGCGTACGCAAGCGTGATCCGCGCGGGGTCATCCCGCAGTATTTTAGCGATTTCGTCGAGCGTCACTGACCCCCCTCCAAACATGGGAATAGCTGCTGCATAAGGCCCCTCTTGTGAGACCTCAATACTTCGAGCTTTCCGACTTCCGCGACGATCCCTGCATCGAGAGAAGAGAGGCTGTCTGCGACTCTCTGCTGCTCGCTCTCGGTCGGAGGAATCGGGATATCGAATGATCGAATCTGGGCGAAGTTAAGCCCTTGCCTATTGCCGCCCGCTTGAAAACCGTCAATCTGCTTCTGGCCGCGCTCTGAGATCAGGAACTGGTTGAGAAAGACCGGGTTAAGTTCGTCGGCCTTCGTGCGGATGATGCAAACATGCTGGTTCACGTTGCCACCAACGATCCGCGAATCCGCAACAGCGCTACGACCAATCGAAGCACCTGTGATATTCAGCAAGACATCGTTCTCTTTAATTTCTGTGGCAGAAAACGAGCCGTGTGTTTCCTCGTCAATGTACGCGACGTCGTTCAGAAGTAATTCGCCCCACCCGACGTTCTGGCTTCGCACAAACGGCCTTCCCTGCATCTTGTAGTTCTTGTCACCACCAAGCGGCGTGATACCACTACCCACCTTTGAGGTCATCGGGCCGAGTTCCCATGTAGTCCACTTCGGCGCGTCACGGAACTCGGGGAAGCGGAGGCGGGGAAGGGTTTCGCCTGCGCGGGGGAAGAACTGCTGCATCAGGCCGCGTTTGTAAGTCTTCAATGCATCCACTTTTCGCCCCTGAGCGGCAATTACCTCGTCCAGCGATGTCAGGCAGTCGGCGATCTTCTGTTGCTCGGTTCGCGGAGGGAGTGCCAATCCAAGACGGGCAAGGTCATTGTAGTAAATGCGAACTCGGACACCGCCGTCGCCGCCTTCACTTACGAAGGCATCCCAAACCACTGATTGCCGGAAATGGTCCAGATAGTCGGGTTCGATTCCAGATTCCGGTTCATCAAGGCATCGAAATACGACGTAGTCAGGACTGACGAGGATGTCGGTATCGCCGCGCCATCGTGCGATGGAGCCAATATTGACTCGCATCGGGTTATAGGCGAACCAGTCCTTTCTGACCAATTTGTATCGCGCGATGTCCGACGCGATGATGCGTTCCTCCATCGGGACGATGCCGGTTACTTTAGAAACTCCCATGACGGACGTCGCCGGAAGCCCATTGCCATTCCGAATCGTGCTCTCAGTCGTCACGTCGCTGAGCCGCACCTCCCGCAGCGTCTGCCCGATGAAGTCCGGAAACCGCAACCTCGGCACCACCGCTGATTTACCCTCCTTCGCCATCGCTCAATCCTCGTAAGCCTTGAGGCCCGAAATCTCCCGGCCTCCGGCACGCTTTTTCAGCATCGGCACCAGGTCGGCCATCAAGGCCAGTTCCTTCTGCGTGCGGGCCTTCCAGCCCAGTTCCAGCGGGGCCAGCAGTTCGGTGAGTTGCTCGCCGTCGAAGATGCGGCGTTCCAGCACGGCATCGACGAAGCTTTGCAGCACCGCCGTGGGCAAGCCGTGTTTTGCGGCAAGCTCGGCCAGCTCGCGAGCAGCCTTGGCGACCTTGAACTGCCGGTAGCCGGCGCGGATGGCGCGCTCGTCCAGGCCCTCGCCGGCCTTGAGGCTCATCACGTATTCGGTGATGTCGTCGCGCTCGTCGATGAACTTGGCGTCGGCGGCGATCAGGCTGACCAACTGTTCGCGGCTCATCGTGGCCTTGCCGGGCTTCCTGGTGGAGAAGTCGGCGATAAGCTTCATGATGTAGTCGTAGTCGATGGTGGCTGAGGCAAAGAGCACGAACTCGAAATCGAGTTGCTCCACCTCTTCGCTTTTATCATCGCCCGCCCGGTTGCCAACGCTCGCGCGTTCGTCGCGCAGTCGCTTCGCGGTCTCCAGGTACTGGCCGCGAAATGCGTTCAGTTCGTCCTTGGGCAGAATGCTCTGGATGACCTCTTCCTGCTCGGGCGTGAGGTCGGTGTACTGTTCAAGCCGAGTTTGCAGCTTCTGCACTTTCTTGAAGGCCTCGACGAAGCCGATGCGGGCATCGTCGCCTTGCAGCTTGGCGATCTCTTCGGGCTTGCCTGAAAGCCCGTATGAGTGCATGAAAATCTGTAGGGCATCCTTGGCCTCTTGCAGCTTTTCGATGACAACGGGGGCCTTGTCCACCAGCCAGATCTTTCGTGCGGCTTCGCCTTTGGCGCCGGAGAAGAGGGCAATGGCGGCATCCACCGCGTCTTGCTGACCACGGAAGTCGAGGATGTGGCCGAAGGGCTTGGTGTCGTTCAGAACCCGGTTGGTACGGCTGAAGGCCTGGATCAGCCCGTGGTGCTTGAGATTCTTGTCGACGTAGAGGGTGTTGAGGTATTTGCTGTCGAAGCCGGTCAACAGCATGTCGACGACGATGGTGATGTCGAGCTTGTGCTGCGCGATGAGGGGCGAGGCTTTGCGCAGATCGGCGTCCGGCCACTGCTGATCCTTGATGCGCTGCTGCACATCCTGGTAGTAAAGGTCGAATTCCTCGATGCGATGGTTGGTGCCGAAGCGCTCGTTATAGCTGGCGATAATGGCCTGCAGTGCCGCCTTCTTGCCTTCCGGGTCGGCCTGGTTGTTCTCCAGCTCGGTCGGCAGATCCTCCTGAATCTGCCTGACGTCCGCGCTGACATCACCTGGAGGCGAGAACACGGCGGCGATGTTGAGCTGCACGAACGTCGGGTCGGCCTGCTGCCGCTCGGCCTGGGCCTGTTCGAACAGGGCATGGTATTCGATGGCATCGTTGATGGAGGCGGTGGCGAGGATGGCATTGAATTTGCGCCCGCCCGTAGCGGCGTCGTGCTTGGCGAGGATGGCGTCGACGATGGCGCGCTTGG
>JAYROD010000204.1:0-7822 GCA_041911835.1 Fimbriimonadaceae bacterium
CCGATCCACACGGCGAGCAATCCGAAAGACGCTGGTCTGACCGGCGCCCCGTCCCACCGGGCGATCCCCGAAGGTTATCTGAAATCCGAATCGGTGCTCCCGTAGAAACCAAAGCGCCGCGGCCCGAACCATGCGGAGGTGTTCTCGAATTCTTTCTGGCGGAGTACCCAACAGGTAATAGGCAGGGAGGCTCTGGACAAACTCCGCAACGGCCTGTTCGGATTCGCTGCCACCGGTGATGCGTTTGAGCATCTGCTTTCTTGCGGCCGCCGCATCGGACTCGGATTCCTCGCGCTTGGTGAGTAGAGCCAAGGTTGACTCATACAGTCCTTTGAGCAGCGACTCCTGGACCGGAGTGAGACTCCCTGGGGCGACGGCGGCGATATCGGCCCAGGTGAGCAGCGCCAGCATGGCGAGCCGATCTGGGGTGCGAACCACATGCGCGAATTCCCGAATAGTTGCGGGATTCTGAATGTCCCGCATCTGGATGGCGTGGGACATCGCGAGGTGCTCCCGTACGAGCCACGAGACCAATTCCTGGTTCAGTGGTGCAAGACCCAGCCGCTGGCACACTTGGATCGCCATCTCGCTACCGGTTTCGCTGTGAGGTCGGGAAGCGTCTTGCTTGCCCACGTCATGGAGCAGCGCGGCCAGATACAGCGCTCCCAAATCGGAGATGGATTCGCGAACTTCGGTGAGATATCCGTTGTCGCTGCTTGCAGCATCGAGATTCCGGATCACCCGCAGCGTGTGCTCGAAAACAGAATAGTCGTGCATCGTGTCCGTCGGCATGAGGGTCCGGCAGCGAGTCAATTCCGGCATGAGCGACTGGAGGACCTCGCACTTGTCTAAGTTGCGTATGGTGCTTTCCCCTCGGGCGAAAGCTTCCACCGCGGCGGCGCCATCTCCAATCTCATGGGCACCGGCAGGAAGGTCGGCTACACGAATGCCGAGCGAGGTCGCAACGGCGATTCCGGCCGCCGCCGATGCCGCGGTCGCGCCACTCTTCACCCGGGCTTCGCCTCGAATCGACAATACGCCCTCGCTCAGTGAAAACCGGGCATCCAACAGGGAGTCCACCGCGCGTTCGTAGCGGGCGTGTAGCGACAGAAGGTCCTCCGCAAGAGACGACATCATCGGAAAGAGTTCCATCCCGAGCGCATCGGCGACCTCGGATTGTCGGGCCCTGGAAAGCAAATCTACGCGGCGCCCTGAGACACGGTGAAGGACATTTCGCATCTGAAGGACCCGGTCGTAGGCTCGGTCGGGAATCGCCGCCCGCTCGCCGATGGCGGCTCCGATCCAATTGGCGGCGTGGAAGCAGCGCAGGCCGCCAGCTCCCTCTTTCAGTTGGGGCTGGACCGCCAAAGGCGTATCATTCGTCTTGGCAAAGGAGGCCTTTCGCTCGCCGATCTTGGCAATCAGGAACTCTCCGACCGGAAAGGTATCCCAGAAGAGCTGATTGAGCGCCTCGAACGGGATGTGAGAGCCTGATACTAGCCGACCGTCGATCAGACCCGTTCTGGATTTTGCATCGAGCCCGGGCACGTCCGTGACCAAGCGAAACGCATATCCCATTTCGAGGCCAATGGTTTCAAGCGCTTCTTGGAGGCTCAAATACAGTTGCCGAACGGCCTCATCGAGGTGGACGTCGGCCTCATCGAGGGGAATAACCGTCAAATCGACGTCGGAATGTGGCGCCAGTTCGCGTCGACCGTAACCGCCCGTCGCGACCACCGAAATGGGAGTCAGGCCAGGAAAGCGCTGCAACACTGACCGGGCCACCCCCCGCACCAAGCCGTCGACCAAATCTGTATGCTGCACGCACCAGTCAACCCCCGATTTCGAATTCAGAACCCGTTCGAGTAGGGCTTCGCGCTCGGCTGTGGCCTCCGCAGGTTCGAGGGTAAGTTCGGGTTTCATTGGATCAAGTAGAAGGTTGGCTCATTGAATGCGATCTTCTCGAGCCGTGCTCGAGTTGCAAGATCGAGCTGGTAAGCGATTGGACCGGCGACCACCGACAGTATCATGGCCCACATGAAGATTCCCATTCCGAAATGCCTGAGCGCATATCCGGCAACTCGCTGTGGCGGAAACTTCAGTACCATCCCCCAGGCCGGCCCCATGACCAGCACCATTCCCAACACGATTCCGGCGATGGCAAGCAGGAGTGTCGAACCGTCGCCGTACTCTTTGGGAACCCCAATCTCAGGGAATAGCTGAAGGCCCGGCGCCGTTAATCCGGCAACAAAGAACCCCAGAATCAGCACGAGCGCGATCCCAAGCACCAGAAGGGTGAAACCGAAGAGCGGCCCAAGCTCCTCGGGCTCAGTCTTGCGCAGATGGGGCGCCTCGAAGACGAAGAATGACATCGAAAGAACTACCCAAATGGCCGGAAGCGGGAGTTCGGTGCCGGCATACACCAATATTGCCATGACAACTCCGATCAGGGGAGCGATTGGGGATCTCAGAAGATTCTGGAGCCACGCGAATCGCTCGATGCAGAATCCCACGAATGCCAGCACTACGCCGACAAGCGATATCGCGACCAGACTGCCAGGGAGCGTTGCGCTTGCAATGGCGAAAATCGACCAATCGCGGGCTTCGGATCGTGCGTCGCGATACTGAACGAGAGCCGACCAAGCCTCGTTCGAGTCGAACGTCGATTGGGCGAAATCGGCTTGATCGATGTCTCCGACAGTTCGCAACTGGTTGACGAAGTAACCTCGAGCCAGCAGCAGTTTCTTTTGCGACGGGATGCGTTTGAGTGTCGGAGGAAACGACGCCATCTCGATGAGTGAGAAACCGAACTCTCCCGCGGTGATCGATTTTGACCCATCCCGCAGCAATTTGCCGTTCTGGAGAGTTGCAAAGCGCAAATCAAGGTCGGCGGGCTTTTCGAGCGACACATCGGATAGAAGCGTTCTTCCA
This sequence comes from Fimbriimonadaceae bacterium, assembly GCA_041911835.1. Lineage (GTDB taxonomy): Bacteria > Armatimonadota > Fimbriimonadia > Fimbriimonadales > Fimbriimonadaceae > JAYROD01. Next base: position 2,932 of record JAYROD010000204.1, read on the forward strand.
AGCCCATAGATCATTTGGGCGAAGGTAGTCGTCCGCTCGGTGTATGCATAGGCGTATTGCCAGGCAAGGGGCGAGCCCTCTTCCACCTGAAGCCCGCGAACGAGTATCTCCAATCGAGCGTTTTGGAGGTCATCCCATTTCAGCTTCGTCGCCGCTGCGAGCCAGTAGCGCTTCGCGGCGGCAAGATCTCCCAGCCGGGCGCTGAATAGGGATTGAGCCTGGGGCCAATAGGCGTTGTCCGGCTGCAAATTCGCGCATTGTTCGAGCAAGACCAGCAGCTTCTTGATGTCGTCCGAGCGGAGCCCCGGCTTGTTTCGATCGATTTCTGTGGCGGCTTGAACCCAATAGGCGGCCTCCATGACATTGGCTGGCTGTGGGATCTTTTGGACATTCGCGAGTGTGAAGCCACTTTGAGATAGGAATCGAGAATTCCCAATCCTCCAGAGGGAAGTGCCGTAGAAGGGCGAGGTTTTGGGATGAATCATCAGCACGAGAAGTGCGCCCAGCAGGCCGCCAAGGGCCGCCCGCTTCCAGGGACTCATCTCAAAACTGAGCTAGCACGCGAGATCTTGAGGTCCGGAAGGAGAGGCGCCGTCAACTCGTTCCGGCCCTGCTCCGCGGTCGGCTTCAATGTCGGCATTTCCGAAGAGTGCGTGATAATCTGCAGGATCGCGAGCACGGCAAGCGCGGCGACGGATGCGCCGATCACGGCAGGAGACCAGTAGGCGGCGGAGCTTTTTGCCCGCGCAAGCCTCCACCGTCGGATCGTCCTAGCGTCGAAACCCGAACTCATCGCGGGCTCGAGCCGCGATTCCGCCAAGAGATCGAGGGCGATGTGCCCATGCTGCTCTTCCTCGGCGCAGACCTTGCACCGATCCCGATGGGCTGCCAAGAAAGCCTCCTCCCTTGGCTTCAGCACACGGTCGCGCGTTTGGTGCGACAGGCGCCAAAATTTTCGGCAGCCGAATCGAATCACGCAGGCTCCCTCATTGCGTCGAGCCATAGGTTTCGGAATCGTTCGCGAGCCGTGTGAAGTCGAGATCGCACCGTCCCAATGGGGACGCGCATGACTTCGGCGACCTCTTCGTAACTCAACTGCTCCATTTCCCGAAGGACAAGCGTGGCGCTGAGTTCCGGGGTCAATTGATTCAGAAGCTTCTCGATAACCAAGCGGTTTTCGACGGCGGTGCCGCCGTGGTTTTGGACCGAATCGAACTCAGCTGGCTCAGGCTTTCTAGACCGCAGCCGGTCCATGCAGAGCCGAACGCAGATTCGATAGAGGTAGCTCGAGAACGCACGGTCATCCCGAAGTCGCGAAAGCTCGCGGAAGCCTTTCAAGAACGCTTCTTGGGCGACGTCCTCAGCTTCGTGCCGATCCCGAAGGATGTTGGTGGCAGTCCGAATGAGACGCGCACGATGTTTAGCGATCAGCACTCCGAGTGCCGCCTCGTCGCCATGCCTACAACGTTGAATCCAACGTAGGTCTTCGTTCAGGCTCTCCCGGGCCGCGTTCTGATATGTGCTCGAGCCGATCATAGGTCTCTATTACTATACAACGACGGGACCAAATACCCAAACTGTTCGGCGAAATCCGCTAGAGATTGTTCGCGGTACCGCAAATATGGCTGGAAACCTGCAGCGGTACACTCGTCCGACAGATATGACGCCTTTCCCGATGATGCCCACGGCTTGTTGGAGCGTCTTCGAGTCCGGCCAGACGCCGCCGACTTCGCAGCGGGAAACCGTCGGATCCGAGCTTATCGTGGAATGGCGCACAAAGCGCATCCAGCTCGACCCCAGGATCGTTTCATTTTCCGGTGAGGTTAAGGCCACATTTGGCCCAACGACGCTCTACGCGGACGAACTTGTCCTCAATTACGATACGAAAGAGGGACACGCCAACGGCTCTGTGAGGCTGGTCGACCCGGACGGAACGCTCCAAGCTAAGGACCTCGAATTCAATTGGGCGGAGCATACGGGTCGGGCCAGCGACGTGGAAATTGAGACAACCGGGGCCCGAATCTACGTCAGCAAGCTGGAAATCAGTCCGGACCAATGGCTGCTCTACAATGGCCGGGCAACCATCTGCAATGAGCGCGATCCGAAATTCTGGGTGACCAGTTCGCTGACGAAACTGCGCCCCGGGCACAACGGCGAGGCGCGGAAACTCGGCATCGACCTCCTCGGCTGGAAGCTTGGGCCCATCCCGTTTATGACCTTCTCGCTTGATCAGCGAGTGACCGGGCTTCGGCTTCCCGCAATCTCCTTTCGACGAAAGGTTGGGCTCGGCATGGCTTGGTCGAGCAGCTTCTTGCTTCAGGACAACCTCAGCGTAACGGCGACGACGGCGAACTTCCCCAAGCTCATGCCAAGCTACTCCGCGCTCTTCACTTACAGCTTTCTGCCAGCAGATCAGTCTCACGGACTGATCGCACCGCGTTCCGATCTAGGTGAACGGTTTGCCGATAGCTACATGGACAGCGTCGGCGTCGAAGCGCCGTATGAGGAGGACGCTTACGTTCGGCAAAAGAAGGCGACGCTCAGCGCCGGAACCGCCTGGAACCTTTCCACCCGCGGACGAGCCGTGGATCTCACCTCCGTGAGCAAATCCGCTGAAATAGTAGGGGAAGCGGGTGGCGTCTTCGGGCAGTTGGGAGGCTTCATTCAGGTTCGGCCTCAGTCGATTCGTCAAGACGGCGGCTCGCCCTTCAAGAACAGACTCGCGCTGTTCACTGTCGCCAATCTCGGCGACATCCATCTCGCACCACGGATCGATTTGCGATTTCGGGCAGACACGGCGTCCTTCATCGGATCCGAAACGTACTCGTGGCAAAGAGCGCAGACCGCCATCGTCTTTCAACCGACCAAGCAGGTTCGAATCTCTGGTGGATACACCCATGTTTGGGAGCACGGACGGCCTCAGCTTCCGTTTGATCGGTTGCAGGCCTCTCGAAGCTGGGATCTCAGGGGGGACGTGCAGTTAGGGCCGCTCAGCATCAGCGCGCTCTTTCGGTACGATTCGACGACCAAGCGGTGGTACGACCACGAATATTCCGTGAGTCTGATAGCCGGCTGTTTCGAGCCATACGTCCTCGTGCGCCAAACACCCAGCGACCTCAATTTCGGAGTAAGGTTTCGGATCGACGCCCTGCTCGGAAAGTTGCAGCAGCGCAAATACAAACGGTCGCCGGCCAAAGGCGACGGCGGGATGAGCCACGCGCCGTAGGTCGAGCGTTTAGCTGGCTCGCTCTCGAAGACCCAGTTCGCAATGAACGATGCGGTCGAGTCGGATCTCGCCAATATCCGTCACCAGGCACGGGCCGTAGAGCGGCACAAAATTCACTTCGAACACATCTGCCTGATCGGTGACCTCGTTTCCCGAGCGATCGGTAAAAGTGACTCGAACTGTTTGGCCGATAAATTCTTTGGCTTCTGAGATCAACATCGTGATTCTCCTCAGGTCCAGGTAAGGTCACGCAACCCTATGGCCCGTGAGTTTCATTCCACGCCGGTCGGGGCGCGTTCGCCGGTATTCGTGACAGGAATCGTTCGCCGGATGGCACGATGCCCGTGCGGCTGAGCGCGTAAACTCAGTTGGACACATGAATTATTCGCTGGACGCCCAGCAATGCCAGAACTACCACGTCTCATCGCGGCGGGAATGGATGCTGGCCAATGGCCTGGGCGGCTATGCCATGGGGACGGTTTCAGGAGCCAACACCCGCCGGTATCACGGCCAATTGGTCGCCGCCATCGACCCTCCCGCCGAAAGGATGGTGCTGCTGGCCAATGTGGAAGCTTTCGTCGAATCGAATGGCAATCCCCTCGGCCTGAGCTGCAACCAATACCAAGGAGCGGTTTATCCCGAGGGCTATGCCTACCTTCAGGAATTCGTGCAATTGAGCGAAGAGGTCGTTTGGAGGTTCAGGACGACCCTGGGGTCTCTCGAAAAGTCGCTTCGGATCCACCGTGGCGCGAATGCCGTCACGATCAGCTATACGAACACGGGGAAGAAGCCTTTGACGCTGACCCTCCGACCGTTGGTCTGCCACAAGCCGTACCACGGCAACTTCAGGACCAGCGACAGCTACCCCCAAGTGCTCGCCTTCCCGCGCAACAAAACGATCATCGAGCAGGATGAGGTCGCCCTCCACCTCAGCCACACCGGGGCGCAGCGCATCCCCTCGCCAGGCTGGTACTACCGATTCGAGTATCCCAGGGAGGTCGAGCGAGGGCTCGACCCACGCGACGACCTCTTCTGCCCCTGCGAGCTCAAGTACGAGCTGGCCCCAGGCGAAACCGCCACCCTCGTCGCTTCAACATCCGCCACGACCAAAGCCATCCCACGCCAAGCATGGGAAGAGCCCACGCCCAGCATGAAGGTCGGGCTGATCGAGGCCAGCGAGAAGTTCTTCGTCAAAACCAAAAGCCGCACCTCGGTGATCGCCGGGTATCCGTGGTTCGCCGATTGGGGCCGCGACACCATGATCTCCATCCCAGGGCTTTGCCTCCATACCGGCAGGGTCAAAGAAGCCAAGGAGATCGTCGCCGACTACGCCTCTCAGATGAACCAAGGCCTCATCCCCAACCGATTCGTCGAAGACGGCCAAGCGCCCGAGTACAACACCGTCGACGCCACGCACTGGTTCGCCCACGCCATCCATCGCATCCTCGAGGCCGAATGGGACGACAAGTTCGCCATCAAATCGCTCAAATGGCTGTCCGACGTCTTCGAGTGGCATCAAAAGGGCACGCTCTACGGCATCAAGGTCGATCCCACCGACGGCCTGCTCACGCAAGGCCAAGAGGGCGTGCAGCTCACCTGGATGGACGCCAAGGTCGGCGACTGGGTCGTCACGCCGCGCAACGGAAAGCCGGTCGAGATCAACGG
>JAYROD010000205.1:0-3294 GCA_041911835.1 Fimbriimonadaceae bacterium
CAGCCAGTCGTCCAAAACGTCGGCCTTCGGGAAGATCTCGTTCTCCCGGTACTCGGCATCCGCCGCCTCGGTGAGGTCTTCAAGCGTGAGTCCCTGCGGCGTCTTTTGGTCGGCGATCGCTCGACGAATGGCGGAATCTTTGGCCCGGTCAACGATCGATTTCAGCAGGGCGCCGCTCACCATGTCCTTCCAATAGAGGGTCTCGGTCGCGCTGCTCCGCATGAACACCTTGAGGAATTCGGTCTCCTTCGCCTTGCGCCAGATGTAAGCCGTAGTCGCTTCGAGCAGCTCCTTACGAGCGCAGGACGGCTCGTTGTCGTATTCGGCAATCAGCGCAGGATCAAGCGGCAGCTTATCGTGTAAGTAAATGCTGAGAATCTCGCGGGTGGCGTTGCGGTCCGGCCGATTAACTTTTACCTTTCGATCGATGCGTTCAGGTCGAAGGATCGCCGGGTCGATGTAGTCGGGTCGGTTCGAAGTCAATATGAGCACGACGTTATCGAGCGAGACGATGCCGTCGAGCTCCGCACAGAACTGGGGGACGACCGTGTTGCTGATGTTGAGGTACCGCCCGCTGGAGCGGGTCCGAAGGATCGACTCGGCCTCATCCATGAAGATGACGACGAGCTTGCCTTCTTTCGCTCTGGCCCTCGCGGTTTCGAAGATCTCGCGGACCATGCGTTCGGTCTCCCCGAGCCACATGTTGAGGATCTTCGGCCCGCTGATGTGCATGAAGTACTCCTTGACTTCATGCCCCATCCGCTCCGAGTAATCCCTCGCGATGTTGTATGCCGTCGCCCTGCCGAGCAGCGTCTTACCGCATCCCGGAGGACCGTAAAGCAAGATGCCCTTAATCGGCTTCTTATCGAACTGCGCATAAAGCTCAGGGTAGAGAAGCGGCTGCTCGATGGTGTCCCGAATGAGTTGGATCGCTTGGTCCTGCCCACCGATCTTCGACCATGGCAGCTCGGGGATCTCTTCGACGAAGTAATCCCGGACTTCTTGGTGTGGATAGTGCTCCAACGCGACTCGCCCACTCGGATCGACGCGGACCTCATCGCCCTTGTCGATCTTGGCATCCATGATCCCATCGGCGCGAGCGACGATCCTGCCTTGGAGATTCTGCGGGTCAGATCCGACGCGAAGCCGCCCGTTGTCCAGCGCTTCAGCGACCTTCATCACGCTTCCACCCGGATGCGGAGGAAGCACGCCAACCACGGCGTATGCCTCATTCAGGCTGACCCTCGCGCCGGAAACGAGCGCTTCCTTCTCGACCGCCGGATCGAACAGTGCAACGAATTCTGTATCGCCAAGTGCAATGAGGATCTTTTCATTGTCGATCCAGTTGAGGAACACTCCCAACCGATTGGCGGGCTGGGTCAGCTTCTGATAAGCCTCTTCGTATTGCTGGACGAGCTTGTCCTGCTCGTCCCGCTGCTTGCCTTCGACTTCAAGCTGCTGCCGCAGAGCGGCGACGTAATTCTGCAGCCGCTGATCGTCTTTCGGCGCTTGCTCGGCGATGCGATCGAGGATGTCGATGGAACGGGGGCCTTCGGGCAAGGACATATGACTATCCTACGCTAAGAAGCGGCTCCGGAATTCGCGATTAGGAGGACTGTCCAGCTTCGAAATCGTCGTCCTCGCTGGATTCTTCCCTGGACATGGGCTGAAGCTCTGGACGACTCAGAAATGCCTCGATGGTGGCCTCGGCAATATCGGTATATAGGTCCGCACCGAGATTTCTCGTGGCGCTGATAGCCGCTTCGCCACCCTCGCCTCTGACTCGCCCCGAAACGCCAGCGACTCGAATTCCGCCTGCCTTCTCCGTGAGATAGATGTTGTCGATCACGACATCGAAGCCCGGAAAGGCCTTTCGGAGGGCGTCGGCGGTAGCCGTTGCAACCGACTCGATCAGCGGCTTGCCTTCTCGAAGGTGGACTCCGCTCGCCACGTTGCCGTCGAGATTGAGCCAAACGGAGGTCGTGCCGGTCATCGAGGATTCGTCTGCGGACACCATGACGATGGTCGGTCTCCCCGGAGTTGGCACAGCGGCCTCTTTTGGTCCTTCGTGCGCGGCAGGCGTTGGACCGGCGATCTGGGCGACGGCCTTCGTCGGGGCCATAGGCGCTGTGGGGTTTTTTTCTTTCTTCTGCTTCTGGCTTTCGCGACTGGCCATGTTGATCAAGCTGTCCAAGGTCGCCATGAAGTGAACGTTTTCTCGCTCCTTCGTTCGCTTGCCGCCGCAGATGCCCAAGCTAAAGCTCACGGGCTGGTGCGCCGCATCGAGGAATAGACCACCCATCTTTTCGTGAAGTTCATCGGCGAGTTTCTCCGCTTCGGGCCGCTCGCGAATCGTGCCGATCGCAAACTCGTCGCCGCCGTACCGTACTAGCACGTCCCGATCCTCATCGATCGACTCGCGCAGCATATCGGCGGTGCGCCTGAGAACGCGGTCGCCGACGATGTGGCCATAGGTCTTGTTGTAGCTACCGAAATCGTCCAGATCGAGGAAGAGAATAGTGATCTCCTGTCCGGCCTTGAGATGTTCAACCCCCCATTCGCGGAGACTGTCGCTCCAGGAGAGGTTCGTGAGCGGATCCCAAGAGCGGCCCAATTCACGGAGGAGCATCGTCGAGGTCACGATCCCCACAAAATGCTCACCGTCGACGACGGGAGCAAAGTCGGCATCGGTTTGAATGAAGTGCTCGGCCACCCGACGGATCGGCTCGGAAAGGTCGAGAACCAATGACGGGCGAACCATGGCCTCGGAAACAGGTGCAGATTCGGCATGACCGACCAAGTTTTCTGCCGAAAGGATGCCAACCAACCTGCCTTCGTCAATAACGCCTAGCGCTCTGAGGCGATGACCCCGCATGATTAGCAACGCGGTCGAGATGAGGTGGCCCGAATTCACCCAGACAGGGAGCAGCTTCAAGTCCTTTAAGGTACGCATTGTCTCCCCGACAAGTCCAAACGTTCAGTGTAACCAGGTGACTCGCCGGGTAGGCCCGACATTTGTGCCTGGTTTAAGGTTCGCGGGACCAAAAGCTGTTACAATTGCTCGATCGAGCGGTGCAGGGCCGTGAGGCAGGCGGCGTGGAGCGCGCGAGTCTCGTCGCAGTCGAGAGTTGCCGCAACCTGTTGGGCGTAAGCGTAGGTCGCTCCGGGGCTCAACCGGAAATAGGATGCGACCTCTTCCTCGCCGATGCCGACGTCGCAGAGCATAACGAAAATGCTCAGGAGCATGGCCGAGATTCGGGTGCACATGCGCGCCCCGAGGTCGCCATGTACGGC
>JAYROD010000206.1:0-4455 GCA_041911835.1 Fimbriimonadaceae bacterium
GAGCCAGATCGAAGGAATCAATACGAATTCAAGAGCTCGCACTCAAATCGCAACAGGAAACCCTGGCCCAAAACGAACGGGTCGCTCGATCAGAGATCGAGGCCGCCTATAAGACGTTCGAACAGAACCGACTGCGTGTCTTGGCGACCAAGGCGGCGCTCGACGCTTCGAAAGTGAATTACCAGGCGGCGGTGGATTCCCAAAAGCAGGGGGCCGGCAGCCTGCTAGAAGTCCTCACCGCCCAGGTCAGCCTGACAACGGCCGAGTCCAACAATATCGAAGCGACCTACGACCTTTTGATCTCAAGCATCCAGCTCAAACTCGTCACAGGCCAATCCGTTCCCGGAGAGGACAAAACCGAGACTCCCAAGCAATGAAGAAGTCCCTGGTCATCTTTATCGTCGTCCTTGTCGTGATCGTCGGCGGATGGGCCATCTTTGTACGGGGATTCGGCGGATCGTCGGAAATCGAATACAAATATTCGCCGGTAGAGGTCGGGGAGCTCATTAGATCGACCAACGCCACCGGACAGGTGGTGGCGCTCACGACTGTCGATGTCAAATCGAAAGCCGGCGGCAAGGTTCTCAAGATGTACGTCGAGGAGGGCTCGGTTGTGAAGAAGGGCGACCTTATCGCCGAGATCGATCCGACGGACACCAAGTCCAACTTCGACCAGGCCAACGCCGATTTGACCGCCTCCCAGGCCGCTGTTCAGCAAGCCCAGGTGAGCGTCCAGATCGAAGAGCGAAATGCCGCAAATGGCGTAAAAGACGCCGAAATTGCGCTCGACCTCGCCAAGATCCGGCTCGAAAAGGCAAAGGAAACCGCCAAGGCACAGCCGGACCTCACCAAGGCATCCATCGCCAGCGCGCAAGCAAACTACGACGCACAAGTCGAAGCAACCCGAACGCTCGAGCAAGTCACCATCCCACAAAAGAGAAGCGACGCCAAAGGCGACCTCGATCGGACGAAAGCCGAACTGGAAACGGCGAAGTCCGAACTCGAGCGGCAAGAGCAGCTCTTTGAAAAGGGCTACGTCAGCAAATCGTCGGTTGAAAAAGCCAGGGCTGCTAGCGAGTCAGCGAACTCAAGCTACAAGACCGCTCAACAGCGCATGGCCACTCTCGAATCCGAAATCAAGGGAGATCAAGAGTCGCAGAAGGCGAAACTCAACCAAGCAAAGGCTTCGCTGGACCAGGCGAAGGCGAATTCAACCCAAGATTTCCAGTCGAGGAAGGCCCTCGAGGAGGCCGACCGAACCGTCAAGCAGTCCGAAGTCGCCCTCCAAAAGGCCAAAACGCAATTACTGAATGTGCAGGTGCGCAAGGAAGACCTGAAAAGCGCAGATGCGGCCGTGCTACGCAATCGCATCAGGGCCGAGAATGCGGACTCTAACTACAAGGACGCCACGGTCAGGGCGCCGCGCGATGGCGTCGTGACCCTCAAGTACCTCGAAGAAGGCACCATCATTCCGCCGGGCACCAGCACATTCTCACAGGGCACCAGCCTCGTGCAGATTAGCGACATCACGACGATGTATGTCGAGTGCTCGGTTGACGAAGCAGATATTGCCAGCGTCAAAAAGGATCAGGCCGTCAAAATCGTCGCCGAAGCGTTTCCCGGCTTGCCGTTTAGAGGCGTCGTCGACCGCATAAGTCCGGTAGCGACCACCACAAACAACGTGACCACCGTCAAAGTGAGGGTCAAAGTGCTGGGACTGGATGAGGCCGCGGCCAAGTCCGGTCGCCGAGGTCGAGGAGGCCAAAATGGGGGCCCAGGCGCCGCCGGAGCACCTGGTGCGGGCGGACAGCCTAGCAATGCGGCACCGGGACCTGGGAGCCCAACCGAAGGCAAGCCTCCGGGAGGAGAGCCAGGCGCCCAAGGAGGCGGTCCACGCCGTAGCGGTGGCCCGGGCGGAACTGGTGTGGGTCCGGCAGGTGCGCCAGGACCGAAGCAGGACAACGCGGCAGCTCCATCCGAGGGACAGCAACCGAAGCGAAGACGAGGGGAGGCGCCCCAAGAAGCACAGCAGCAGGCGCAGAATCCCCCCTCGGATCAGCCGGAGGGAAGCATTCCTCCCATGCGCCCTGGAGCCGACAACCTGCAGATCGTCCCGGGGATGAACGCATCCGTGGAGTTTCTGACGCTCGACAAGAAGGATGTCCTGATTTGCCCGCAACAGGCCATTAAGAGCGACGCTCAGGGCTCATTTGTACTCGTCAAGACCAAGGACCCCGTGAAGCCGGCGAGACGGACCGTCAAGGTGGGCGATTCGGGCAATGACGGCGTAGAAATTCTCGAGGGACTCAAGTCTGGTGAAGAAGTCGTGGTTGCCGAGATCAATTTGGCCGAGATGCGTGAGACCCAGCGCAAGATGCAAGAAGCCGCTCAAGGTGGTGGATTGGCTGGCGGCGCTGCCCCCAGACCCTCAGGGAACCGTGGAACGACGGGCGGCGGAGCTGCGCGTTCCGGAGGCCGCTAGCGCATGACTCTCGGCGACAGTTTCCAGAGCGCGCTTCGCGCCATTTCCGCGAATAAGCTCCGCAGCATCCTGACGATGTTGGGCGTCGTGATCGGCGTCGGGTCGGTCATCGCGATGATCGGCATCGGTGAGGGAACGAAGCGCAAGTCGCTCGAGAGCATCGAACTCATGGGAACGAACATGCTCACCGTCATGCCCAATTGGCAGCGCGGCGGAATGGGTCAAGGCAGTACCGCCGGCGCGCTCAAGATGGAGGATATCGACGATCTCAAACGCAACGTCGCAACAATCAATCTGATCAGCGGGGTCGTCCGCAGCAACGAAACGGTCAAGTTCGCCGACCGGAGCACGCGCACATCGGTTATGGGCGTCGAGCCGCAGATGTCCATCATCCGAAACGCCAACAAAATGCTGCAGGGTTCTTGGTTCACGCAAGAGGATGAGGCGCTGAACGAGAAGAAGGTCGTTCTTGGCTATCAAGTGTATGACGAACTTTTCCAGGGCGAAAATGCCGTCGGCACAACAGTAAAGATCAAAGGTCAGAACTTCGAAGTAACCGGCGTGATCAACTACAAGGGTGGTGGCGGGATGATGAATCAGGACGACCAGGTCTACATCCCCTTGAGCACGGCGCAAAGGCGACTGATGGGAAAGACGACGCTCGATCAGATCGCGATTACGGCGCTCAATTCCGACTTCATGGACGTCACTCAAGCGGACGTCGAGAACACCCTCTCGAAGAAACGGCGCAATGCGGCAGGCGAGAACCAGTTTCGCGTGATGAATCAGGGTGAATGGCTCGATCAGATTCGGACCCAGTCGCAGCTTCTTGGCTTCCTGCTAGCCGGCATCGCCTCCGTCTCACTGCTCGTTGGCGGAATCGGGATCATGAACATCATGCTCGTCTCCGTCACCGAGCGGACTCGGGAGATCGGCCTGCGCAAGGCGATCGGCGCCAAGCGCGAAGGCATCCTAACCCAATTCCTGCTCGAGAGCGTCACGATGTGCGTGATTGGAGGGGTGATCGGCATCATCATGGGCTACGGAGCAACGGTCTTGGTCGCTAACCTGCTGAAGGTTCCACCGGTTATCCAGTGGCAAGCGATAGTCCTGGCGTTTGGCTTTTCCGCAATGGTTGGCCTCGTCTTCGGGATCTATCCCGCGCTCCGGGCCAGCTCATTGCAGCCTATCGAAGCGCTCCGCTACGAATGATCGCGAATGCGAATCTCCACTTGGAATATTCGCGCTGGTGGCGGCCGCAGATCTCCCCAAATCGCTCAGGCAATCTTAGAAGAGAGCGCCGATCTCATCGTTCTCACCGAATATCGAACCGCCCCCGGAGAAAACCTCCGCAAGCCACTCGGAGCCCATAACCCCCACCAACTCGCGACCAACCCGCCGACAAACCAAAACGGACTCTGTATCCTCTCCAAGCACCCCATAACCGAAGTCAAAGCAAACCCCACCCCTCAAAGCCAACACCGCTGGCTCATCTGTCGCCTGCCCGAATTCAACCTCCTTATCCTCGCAGCGCACGTCCCCAACCAAACCGAACGCTGGAACAAGCGGGATTTTTGGGAATGCCTCGAAGCCTTCGCCGCAGAAAACATCCACCAAAGATGCGCTATCATCGGCGATCTCAACACAGCCCTCGATGTCGATTGCGAAGGCAGCCCCATCCCCCATGCCGTCAGCTTCCAGCGGCTTTTGAACGCTGGCTGGGTAGATGCATGGCGTGCTCACAACCTGGAGTCGAGGGAGTTCACGTGGTACAGCCACCGCAACAACGGTTTCCGAATCGACCATTGCCTCCTCTCGCCGACCTTGGCCGTATCTTCGCAAGCCGCAGTACTCAGACACGACGTCCGAAACAAACGCCTCTCCGACCACTCCATGCTCTCCGTCGAGTTGGACCTTTCGGCACACCAATCGCCCCTTCGGCGGTAACCTGGAATCCTCTCAGCCGGATTCAC
>JAYROD010000207.1:0-6015 GCA_041911835.1 Fimbriimonadaceae bacterium
GGGGGGGGCCCCCCACCCTGCGAGCCGCTGTGTTAAGCTGAAAGCATGAACGCGCTGCCCACCATCGGCATCTTTCTCGCACTATGCGCCGCATCTTGCAAGGGACCGACGGCGCCCCCCGGCCCAGCTCCAGGATCACAAGAGATCACCTTCAAAGCCGCTGACGGAGTGACCGTCTATGCCGACCTCTACAAAGGCGCTGGAGAATCCAAGACCGTCGTCCTCATGTTCCACCAAGCCGGCTCTAACGCCAAGGAGTACGCCCCGATCGCGCCCAGAGTCATCAAGTTAGGCGTCGATTGCCTAGCGGTAGACCAACGCTCGGGTGGCAACATGTTCAACGCGCCGAACCGCACCCAGATGCACGCCGGAGGAAAGACCGATTACATGGCGGCCTACCAAGACATGCAGGCGGCGCTGAAGTGGGCGCAGGATCAGAAATACCAGCGCATTATCGTTTGGGGCAGCAGCTACAGCGCGTCGTTGGCCTTACGGCTCGCAAGCGAGAATTCGAGTGTCTACGCCGTGCTCAGTTTCTCACCCGGCGAGTACTTCGACCAAAAGGGCCTGGTAGCAGGGTGGAATGCTGCCGTGAAAGCCCCCGTCTTCATCGCCTGCACGGATGACGAAAAGACGGAGCAGGTCCAGGCGATAGTCGAGGCAGCCAATCCCGACCCGGTTCGCAAGGCGAACGACGTCCTGTTCACCGCACCCGAGGGCGTGCATGGAAGTTCGACGCTGCATCATCGCGGCAATGGTGAAAGCGATGCGGCGTATTGGGCCGCAACCGAGAAGTTTCTCAAAAAGGCGATCAGTCCTTCTTGGGCCAAGTGACCTAGCGACTTGGTCGGCTCCTCAAGCGACTTGGTGAGGCCTGATAACGACTTGTTGAGGTCTGATAACGCCTTGGAGAAGTCTGATAACGCCTTTGAGAGGTTTGATAACGCCTTGGAGTAGTCTGATAACGCCTTAGAGAGGTCTGATAGCGGCTTGGAGAGGTCTGATAACGCCTTAGAGAGGTCTGATAGCGGCTTGTAGAGTTCTGATAACGCCTTGGAGAGGGTTGATAGTGCCTTGGAGAGGGTTGATAGCGGCTATCGAGGCTCCCGGAGGCGCTGTCAATGCGCTTCCAGGAGCTGTCAGGCCCTACGGAGCCGTCACATTGAAGAACACGCTCGCCGTCGCAGCGCAATTGTTGTTATCGTTCGCTATGCAGCGAAGCTGGTAGACGTTTCCCACAGGTGCGCTGGCGGGCAGTGTGAACGTTAGCGTGCTCGTCCAGATCCCGTTGGATTGGGTGTCGACGTGGCTGCCCGGGATCGTTCCTCCGGGAGCAATGAGCTGGGTATAGGCGACATAGTTTTGGGGATTGGTGCTGCCCCCGAAGATGTTGTTCGCGGTTCCGCCAATCAGATACCAGTTGAAGGAAACACTCCCGCCTTCCACTAAGATCGTCGCGGTGGCCTGAGCACCTTGCGCCAGTCCTGGGCCGTTGCCGTTCTCCGTGGCTTTGAAGCTGCAAGTGATTCCTTGAGGATCGTTGTCGGCGCCCAGTTGGATTTGTGGAGGCATTGGCCAGCCCGTACCGCCGTACAGGCTCGCCACCGCGTCGCAGCACTCCAACCGGTAGAACGTCGTGCCGCCGCTCCAGGGAGGATTGACGAAGCTCGCCGGGTTGCCGGTGTACGTGTACATCTGCTTCCAGAAACCGACCGTCTGGGAATTGTGCGGCGGACCCCAGTTCAGCACCGAGCCCCCCACGCACCCGGCGGTCTGGAATGCCGAACTGGTGATGAGGTTGTAACTGTTGATGTACTGCTGCGCGTTGCTGGTGGAGTTGAGTTCGAGGGTGACGGTGCCGAACGCGGTCGGGATGTTCACACCGCCGAAGTCATAGCTGTAGTATTCCGTGATCGCCCAGGGCCAATTGAAGTTCTCCGCCTGAAGATCGGCTGCTTGCTGCGCGAGGTAGCCGCCACCGGAATGGGTCGCATCGAACGCGCCCATGAAGTTGTTGATTCCCAGCCAATCGAGGTTCGGAAGCGCCGCGACGAGGTTGGTGATGTCGGACCCGGAGATGACGTTGTGGGCGGTCATGATCGGCCGCTTGAGCGCGCTGGTCGTCATCTCATTCGTTTTGATGTTGCCGGCGATCGTGTTGATCAGCGGATAGTAGCTCGTGGCGACCTCGTTGCCCAGGCACCAGCCCAAAAGATGGTCGTAATTCGGATCCTGCTGCACGAGCGTGACCAGCTGCTCGACCTCGGTATCCGTGGCGCTGCCGTCGATGAGCACGCCCGCCAAGACCCATACTTTATTCGTGGAGGTCGAGGCGCTCTTCGCCAGAGCCAGTAGGTTCGAGATGATCGCGGCTTGGTTGGAGGCGCTGCCGGGCGGGTAGACGCTGTTGAACGGCACGCCATAGGTCCGGATCACATTGGCGCCAGAAGCCTGCAGATCCCCGCTGAGGTAGCTGAACCAGGCCCCACTGCCAAAGGCGGCTTGATTCCAATCGAAGCTGGGCCCGGCGTAATCCATGCCGATTCCCTTCATGACCGTCGGATTTCCGTCGCAGATCATCTGCCAGACATTGTCGGTCTGGACGAAATGGACGGGAGCCAAGGGGTCGCCGGCAAGCGCGACGAGCTCTTCTTGGTTGACCTGCAAGGTGAGGCGCACGTCCTTTTCACCCAGATCCCTCTCCGCAATTCCGTTCAGACTGACGACGTCGACATAATCGATTCTCAGGCGAACCGCCTCGAGGGGTACGGCGGGAAGCCTTTCGGTGGCGGCTTTCGCCAACTCGATCGGGCCAAAGACGGGTTCGCCCTTCGAGTTGTAGGCCGTGAATCGAAACAGGTCGGTGTTCGGATCAATGCTTTCGAGGTCCCGATGGTCGATTCTGATTGTCGTGGTCAGGCCGGAAGGCTGTGAACTCGTCCCTCCGCAACCGACGACGAGCAGCAGCACGAAGAAGCCGAGCAAAGCGTGCGCTCTTGGCTTTGCATTTTGAAATGATAAAAGGGGGATCTGGGCGGTGGCTTTCATGGCAGCGATGGTGTCAAGACGTTCGCTGCGGGGCTATCGCTGGAGAAATTCTCTTACGAATTTCGCCTGCAAGTCTCCGTCGAGCAGGAAAGCGTCGTGGCCGAATGGCAAGTCGATGTCCTGCCATTCGCTTGGGCAGCCGGCAGCTGTCGCCATGTCGTGAAGCGTCTTGCTTTGATGGGAAGGGTAACGGGTGTCGCTCGTGAAGCTGGTGAACAGGTATTCGCTCTGTGATCCTTGGAGCGATTCGCAAGAATAGAGGTCGATGGCCCGGCTGAGGATGAGAAAACTGTTGGCGTCGAAGCGATGGGTGAACTTGTCTCCCTGATAGTTCAAGTAGGATTCGACCTGGAATTGGTCCTCGCGGCCTGGCTGTTTGCCTCTCCCGAACTTTCGGTCAAAGCTGGCCTCGCTAAGATAACTGAGATGGCCGACCATTCTCGCTACTGAAAGTCCGTCGTAAGGGGGATCATCGAGCGGATAATCTCCGCCACGCCACTTGGGATCTCTTAAGATCGCCTGTCTCGCGGTCTCGTTGTATCCAATTTGGAGCGCGTTGTGGGCGGCGCAGCTTGCCGTCATCCATACTTTCTTCACTTTGCCGGGCTTTCGAATGCTCCACTCGAGCGCCTGCATTCCTCCCATGCTGCCTCCCGCGACGGCGTGGAGCCTCTCGATGCCGAGCAAGTCGATGAGCCGGTACTGAGCTTCAACCATGTCGCCAACGGTGATCTGTGGGAATCGGCTCGCATATCGCTTCCCGTCTGGAGCCAGACTCGCAGGCCCTGTGCTCCCTTGACAGCCGCCGAGCGCGTTGCTGCCGATGACGAAGTATCTGTCGGTGTCGATGGCCTTCTCTGGGCCAACGATGCGCTCCCACCACCCGATGGCGTGCGAGTCCCCGCTGATCGCATGGCAAATGAGAATGGCGTTGTCTTTGGCGGGGTTCAGCGTGCCCCATGTTTCATAGGCGATGGCGACGTTTGACAGGAGCGCCCCGTTCTCGCAGCGGATGTCACCGAGTTCGAGGAACTGCCGCTCATCGGATGCAGGCGCAGTCCGTTCGTTCTCTTGGAATAGTGCCGGATCGACGTCCACCGAGTACGGCTAGTCCCGCTTTATCTGAGGACGATTCGGCTGCCCCCGAACTCCACCTTGTTGCTGCACGGGAGGAGCGCCTCCCGGCTGCGGTGGAGCTCCACCATTTGCTGGCGCCTGAGACGCATGGGCGGCTTGACCTTGCGCGCTCAGGCCGACCAGTCTGCCGAATTCCCCGGCATCCTTCGCGCGAGCGGCGGCGTCCTCGTGGGCGACGAGCCCCCGGTCGACCAAATTCGCCAAGGACTGGTCGAGGGTGTTCATCTTCTGCTTGTGGCCGGTCTGGATGATCGAACCGATTTGGTAAGTCTTGTTTTCGCGGATGAGATTGCGCACGGCGCTCGTCGCATTGAGCAGTTCGAAGGCGGCCACCCGTCCTCGGCCGTCTTTGCGCTTGATCAGCGTCTGGGAAACGACCCCTACCAAGTTCACGCTGAGCTGCATACGTACCTGCTGCTGCTGGAACATGGGGAAAACGTCAATGATTCGGTCGACCGTTTGGACGGCATCGACCGTATGCAGCGTGGCGAAAACGAGGTGGCCCGTCTCAGCCGCCGTAATGGCGAGGTGGATGGTCTCCAGGTCGCGCATTTCGCCGATGAGGATGACGTCAGGGTCTTGGCGCAGCACGTGCTTGAGGGCGTTTGCAAAGCTGAGCGTGTCCACTTCGAGTTCACGCTGATTGATCAGCGCCACGTGATCGTCATGGACGAATTCGATGGGGTCTTCGACCGTGATGATATGGGTGGGCTGTGTCCTGTTGATCCGATCGATCATCGCCGCCAACGTCGTTGACTTTCCGGATCCGGCCGGCCCGGTGACGAGCACCAAACCTCGAGGCCGCTCAATGAAGTCGAAGCATGCAGCTGGAAGCTGAAGCTCCTCCATCGTTTGAATGTAATACGGGATTACGCGGAAAGCGGCTTGGACGTGGGTGCGCTGCTGATAGAGGTTGCCTCTGAATCGGGAGATGCCCTTGATTTCATGGGCGAAGTCGAGTTCGAGGTCCTTATCGAATTTGGCCAACTGCTCTGGCCGGAGCATTTCCTTGAGCTCCTCGCGAAACTCCTGGTCGGAAAAGTGCGGGCAGTCGTCGATGGGGAGCAACTCCCCATGAACGCGCATATAGACCTTGCCCGTGTCGGTCTTGAAGTGGAGGTCCGAACCTCCGACGTCGACGACCTTGCGAAGGAGGCCCTCAATGCGCTCCACTTGGCACCTCCACGATTCCCAAATTGGCGGCGCGTCGCTCGAATTCGGCTGGGCTCGAGCTCTTGGCAATGGCATGCTCGTAATCAATCAACCCTTGTTTGACGAGCTGTAGCAGGTTCCCGTCCAGCGTCTGCATTCCAATTTCGCCGCCCGTTTGGATATCCATGTAGAGCTGGTGGGTCTTGCCATCGCGAATGAGAGTCCGGATGGCCGGTGTCGCGACCATTACTTCGAACGCCGCCACCCTGCCCTTGTTGTCCTTGGTCGGCAGCAGCGTTTGGGAGATGACTGCCTGAATGGTGACGCTGAGCTGGGTCCGAATCTGTGCCTGCTGCTCGGGTGAAAAGACGTCCACGATTCGGTCGATCGTCTGGGCCGCGTCTACGGTATGCAGCGTCGAGAACACCAAGTGGCCGGTTTCTGCCGCAGTGATCGCGAGTTGAATCGTCTCGAGGTCTCGCATTTCTCCAACAAGGATGACGTCGGGGTTCTGCCTCATCACGTGCTTGAGCGCATCGGCGAAGCTATGGGTGTCGGTTCCAAGTTCCCGCTGATTGATAATGCTCGTGATGTCGGGGTGCACATATTCGATAGGGTCCTCGACCGTCATGATATGTGTCCGGCGCTCATTATTGATGTGGTTGATCATCGCGGCGA
>JAYROD010000208.1:0-11702 GCA_041911835.1 Fimbriimonadaceae bacterium
ATCGTGGCCGACAGGGTGAGGGCAGAAGTACGAAAAACGTCTTGAGCAAATGCCTGTCGAACGCTCGCGCCTAGGGTGTAGTTGATACCTGCGTTGGCTCTCGCCAACCGAACCGAGTAGCGCTGGGCTTCGACGTCGAGGCGAGAAGCTTTGAGATCGGGCCGATTTGCGAGCCCGTCGGCAAAAGCCTGGTCGAGCGAGTAATTCACGTCCGGCAGCTGAGTATCGGCCATTGGCTCGAGTCCAGGCAATGGATCGGCCTGATTCCACCCAATTGTGGCCTTGAGGCTGGCCAAAGTCGTCGCGACGGTGTTCTCGGCGGCGAGGACGCTGGCTCTGGCATTCAGCGCATCGGCGGAAGCTTGCAGAATGTCCTTTTGGGCCGCATCCCCAACCTTAACTCTTGTTTTCGTTTGGTCTAAGATCACTTCGGCGCGGTTGAGTTGGCTTTGCTGGACGGCCAGTAATTCGTTGGCCCGTAGCGCGTCGAGATACTGTTGGTGGACGGAGAAGAGCACGTTCCGCAGGGTGTCCATCGACGAATACATCGCCGCTTCGGCGCTCTTCTTGCTCGCCTCGAAATTCCATAGCCGCTGGCCATTGTCGAGCAGCTGCCACTCGGCTGTGATGTCCAAGTTGTTGCGCGCGTCTCCAAAATGCCCTCGATTGGGGCCGGTGCTGCTCTGCGTGGTGCTCGTGTCGTAGCTAAAGTTCGGGCTGAGCGTCGGTAGAAATGCTCCAAACGCCCTGTTTGATTCACTCTTGGCCGAAAGCATCCTGAAGTAGGCTGAGCGGATCGTGCCGTTGCGCTCCTTTGCCATTTCGAGCGCCTTCTGTAGACTTAGAGGCGCCTGCTGGGCCGCCGCGATGCCAAACCAAGCCGAGGCGAGCGCTAAGGCGGCTAAACGGAAGAGTGGATTTGAGCGCATACCGTCCATGTTGTCCGAAAGCGTACCGCGACGGGCCGCACGGCATGAGGAGAACGGCGCGCGTGCCCCGGACTTAAGGAGGTACGGCTTGCGAGCCCACTGAGTTCCCGAGAGGAGCTTTCAGGCAAGCAGATCGAGCAGCGAACGGGCGGTGTCGTCCTGGATTCGAAGCAAGCGAACTCCGATCGAGACCTGCGTTTTTGCGATGCTGAGATCGACGATGTCTTCGGGGAGGGAATCCAAATCGCCCGACGCCATTCTAGTAAGAGTGGTGTCCAATCTTTCACTTGCTTGCTGGAGAGATGCGAGACCTGATTGTGCGACCGATCCAATCATTTTGAGCGACTTCCATTCACTCCATTCCATAGTCAGTGACTCAGAAGGGCCGTCGGATACAATAGATTCAAGAGATTCGGAGGAATAACCCTGCTATGGCTGCCACCGCTGGACGCGACATCGACCGCATCGAAGAACTGCTTGGCGAGCATCGCTCACTGCTGACCCATCGCTGCAAAACCATCGATCGTTCGATGCTGCATCTTCCTGGGCCAGATTTCGTGGAGCGAGTCTTCGCGCAGACCGATCGAAATCCTCAGGTGCTGCGAAACCTCGAGTCGATGTACACCCATGGCCGACTTTCTGGCACCGGCTACCTCAGTATCTTGCCGGTGGACCAAGGCATCGAGCACAGCGCCGGGGCGAGCTTTGCGAAGAACCCCATCTATTTCGACCCCGAGCGAATCGTTGAACTCGCGATCGAGGGTGGCTGCAACGCAGTGGCCTCCACTTTAGGCGTCCTCGGCTCATGCTCGCGGAAATATGCTCACAAAATTCCGTTCATCGTCAAGATCAACCACAACGAGCTGCTGACGTATCCGAACAAAAGCGAAGAGATTCTTTTTGCGGGCATCGAGCAGTCATGGAACCTAGGCGCAG
This sequence comes from Fimbriimonadaceae bacterium, assembly GCA_041911835.1. Taxonomy (GTDB): domain Bacteria; phylum Armatimonadota; class Fimbriimonadia; order Fimbriimonadales; family Fimbriimonadaceae; genus JAYROD01. The sequence continues at coordinate 1,866 of JAYROD010000208.1, forward strand.
CGGCAGTTGGGGCGACCATCTACTATGGAAGCGCCGACGCGGGTCGGGAGATCGTTGAAATCAGCCAAGCGTTTGCACACGCCCACGAACTTGGAATGGCGACGATCCTTTGGTGTTATCTTCGTAATCCCGCCTTTAAAGAGGATAAGGACTACCATCTTTCCGCGGACCTTACCGGCCAGGCTAACCACCTCGGCGTCACGATCGAAGCGGACATCATCAAGCAGAAACTCCCGGAAAATAATGGCGGCTACAAGGCGCTCAACCTGGAAGGCAGCAGCTACGGCAAGACGGACGAGCGGATCTATACCGAGCTGACGACTGACAACCCAATCGATTTGTGCAGATATCAGGTTGCAAACTGCTATATGGGCCGCGCCGGTCTGATCAACTCGGGCGGTGCTTCGGGCAAGAAAGACCTTGAGGAGGCTGTGATGACAGCCGTCATCAACAAGCGCGCCGGAGGCATGGGTCTGATCAGCGGCCGCAAGGCATTCCAGAAGCCGATGAAGGATGGCGTTGAATTGCTGAATGCGATCCAGGACGTCTACCTGGCCGCAGAAGTCACGGTGGCGTAGTCCTGTCGTCCTTCAGGGTTCAGGGACATACTTGTCCTGGTGCCAGCCCGATCGATCAATAAGCCGAGCCTGCCGCTGTGCATCACGATGGTGTGCTGGGCGTTCAATTTCGTAGCGCTCAAGCTCGTCTATCGTCAGCTCAACCCGGCGACCCTAGCATTGACTCGGTTTTTGGTGATGTGGGGCGTTCTGCTCGCACTCTGCAAGGCTGCTGGCATCCCGCTTCGTTATCGAAGGGAAGACGTTACGCAGCTCATGACGCTTGGGTTCCTTTCGATGGGGATCTACATCATCGTCTTTCTCGAGGGAATGCAGCGCACAACGGCTACGGATGGAGCGATTCTCTTGGCAACCTCTCCGATTTGGACGGCGCTATTCGCCGTGCTTTTTCGCCAGGAACGGTTCAGTTGGGGAGCTTTGGGCGGAGCGATCATTGCGTTCGGGGGCGTGGCACTGGTTATCCTTTCGGGGTCGGCCGCAGGTCATGGCCAACTCTTAGGCAATTGCCTGATTCTCATCTCAGCGATTCTCTGGGCTCTAAGTGCAGTGCTGACGCGGCCGATGGTCAACCGATACGCCCCCATCCAAGCCCTCACCCTGTCTTTGCCGGGTGCGCTTCCATTACTGTTGATCTATGGGCTGCTTCCCATGCTGCAGACGCCATGGTCCGAACTCACCACAACCACGTGGCTCAGCTTCTTACACGTAGCCTTGCTGGCAGGAGTCGTGGGCTTTATCGGGTTCTATGCCGGAGTCCGCCAGATCGGAAGCGGCAACGCCATGCTCTACCAGTATTTCGTGACGCCGATGGCAGCCTTTTTTGCGTGGCTCGTCCTTGGGCAGTCCCTGGCTCCCATGCAGTCGGTCGGCCTGGCTGTCGTGATCGTCGGCGTCGTTTGGAGCACTCGGTCGAGGAAACAGGTCATAGCAGTCCCTTCCGAATGACGCTGGCTGGGCCCGGGCCTATCATGGAGCGGCTTTGCTCGTAGAAGCATTCGGATGTCGTTCAGTGAGGGCGAAGGTACAATCAGCAGACGCCAAGATCGGAGCCACGGCTTCCATGAACCCATCTGGCCAAGCCCACATCCCACCGCACAACGGTCCTGCTGTGACGCTGCCCGCGGCAGTCGAGGCGTTGATTCAAGAGATTTCCGACATGACCCAATTGAAGGAGCAAGAGTATCCGATGTCCACTGAGAATTTTGATGCCGATCTCATCGTGATAGGCGCCGGCCCTGGCGGCTATGTCGGGGCTATTCGTGCGGCTCAATTGGGAGCCAAGGTGATCTGCGTCGAGAAAGAGTATTTGGGGGGCACCTGCTTGAACTGGGGGTGCATCCCTTCCAAGGCGCTCATTGCGAGCGTCGAGCGATTGAACCACGTCAAGCATGCCGATCAGCTCGGGGTCGAAGTGAAAGGCGATGTAACCATGGACTTCGAGAAGATGATGGCCCGCAAGGAGAAGATCGTGACGACCCAGCGCGGGGGCATTGGAATGCTCTTCAAGAAGAACGGTGTTCGGCACGTGGAAGGGTTCGCATCCTTCGTGGATCGCAACACGATCGAGGTCGAGAAGGATGGCAAGAAAGAGACTCTGCGCGCCCGCAATTTCCTGCTCGCTATGGGCTCCAGCGTAATCAAGCTCAATATCCCTGGACTCGATGGAGGACGAGAAGAAGGGGTCTGGACGTCCGACGACGCCGTCACAGCCCCGTTCGTTCCGGAGAGCATGCTCATACTTGGTGGCGGCGCGGTGGGTTGCGAGTTCGGATATGTGTTCAACGGGCTCGGGTCGACAGTAACGCTCGTTGAAATGATGCCGAATCTCATCCCGATGATGGATAGCGATCTTGGCGTCGAGTTGGGCAAGCTCATGGGTCGTCAAGGTGTAAAAGTCATGACTGGCGCCACCTTAGACAAGGTCAAAAAGACCAAGACCGGCTGGAAGTGCACCGTAAACAAAGCGGGTCAAGCGGAAGAAGTCGACGTTCAGGCCATTCTTCTTGGCGTCGGCAGGAAGGCTAACACGGACGGGATGAACCTCGAGAAGATTGGGGTCAAGCTCCATAAACGCGGCGTGGAATTGGTGGACAACACGCTTAAGACGCACGTTGGCAACATCTATGCGATCGGTGACGTGACGGGCAGGATCCAATTAGCCCATGTGGCTTCGGCAGAAGCGATTTGTGCGGTTACCAACATCATTAAAGGTGGCGATCGGCTATTTGACTATAAGGCTGTGCCTAATTGCGTCTATACGGTTCCGGAAGTCGCATCCGTTGGTCTGACACAGAGCGAAGCCGAGACTCAAGGGTACGAAGTGTCAGTAGGAAGGTTCAATTTCCGTCCGCTGGGAAAGGCGATGGCGATTGCCGAACAGGATGGTTTCGTCAAGGTCGTAGTCGATAAGAAATATGGTGAACTGTTAGGTGTTCATATGATCGGAGCGCACGTAACAGATATGATCGCAGCAGGCGTGGCGGCGATTAAGCTCGAGGCGACGATCGACTACATGGCTGACACCATTCACGCGCATCCCACCATGGCGGAAGCGATGCTCGAAGCCTATGAAGACGCTTTAGGTCACGCAATTCACAAGGCGTAATCCCTATCGATTGATCTGCGTGAGAAGATTCTGAATATCTCGCGCGATATCGGAGCCTTCCGGAGCTGAACTGCGAGCTTTGTAAAGTGCATCGGCAGCTTCAAAATTGTGACCCGTTGATGCGAGTATCGCGGCTCCATTATAGTAAGCGGTAGCAGCCGCTGTCGCGTACTCGTTTTTGCTCCCAGGGTCTCCTTCCAAATCAGCAGCTCGTTGCCAGCTATTTCCGGCTTGCTCCCAAAGGTGCGCCTGGTTGTCCATAGAAGGATCAGCTTTTGCGGAGTTCGAATACAGGGCTGCGAGGTCGGCCGGATACACAGGATTCGCTGGATCTTTTTCGGCCGCGTCTTGAAATCTGCTCTCCGCTTCAGCTAATTGCCCTTGAAGGAGAAACTCTTTGCCTTGCTGTTCATAAAGTCGAGCGAGCGCCTGCTGTTCTTCCTTGCGCACCGTATCGCTCTGCATCTGGTCGACGGTGCTCTCTTGGTTCTTGATCTTCTGATCGGTGGTGGCTGGCTTGGACGCCTGTGCTGCACGGCTCTTCACGGCTCGGTCCTGGCGTTCCTTGTTCAGCCTATCGGCCGCGGTTGCCAACGAATTGATCGCGACGATGATCAGGGCGAAAAGCGTTCCCATGATGAGAAAGGTCAGGAAGAGCCTTCCCATGAATCGCTTCGTTTCGGGCTTAATCAGTGGGCGGCGTGGTGGCGGCGGATAGTAGACGGGAACAAGCGGAGCCATGCCCGGCGAGTGTTGGGTGGTGGCTGGCACGTAGGGCTGCTGATAGGGCTGCTGCGCCGCTTGAAATGGGTTGTAGGGATAAGTCGGGGGGTGTTGAGGCGCATTGAGAAACGGATTCTGATACGTATGCGCATATGGATTTCCGGTGATGACGGGCGGTGGTTGAACGGGGCCTAATACGACATTGCCCGACTTCAACTGATCCCGTGCCGATTCGAGCGCCTCGATCATATCCTTCGCATGGGGATAGCGAAGCGCCGGACTCTTTTCCAATGCATTACGGAGTACTTGCCAAATCGTATAGCTCATCTGGCTGGGCTGGCTTGGCTCGGTGTTCATGATCGCGTAGGTGATGCTGACCACGCTGTCGCCCTGGAACGCCTTTTGCCCGGAGATCATCTCGTAGAGCACCGAACCCAGGCTGAACAGATCGCTCCTCGCATCGATTTCTTTTCCGACGACTTGCTCCGGGGACATGTAGCTGGGTGTACCGAATACTTGGCCGTCGATCGTGAGGTTGGGCTCGAAGGTTAGCCTCGCGATGCCGAAGTCCGTGAGCTTGACGCGGCCATCTTCTAGGAGCTGAATGTTCTCAGGCTTGATGTCTCGGTGGATGACGCCTTTGCTGTGGGCGAACTCGAGCGCCTTCAGGACGTCGATGGCGATCTCCAGGGCCCTATCCTGGCTTAGGAATCCATGAGTATCGAGTTCGTTTCTCAGCGTGTGGCCGTCGAGGTACTCCATCGCCATGAAGGAGCGGCCTTCGTCCTCGCCAACTTCATAGATCGTGACGATGTTGGGATGGGCTAGCGAGCCTGCGGCTTTGACCTCGCGTTGGAAGCGTTTGACCCTCTCTTCACGTTGCTGGGAGGTCGATCCTGAGGGGAGCGCCAGTTCCTTGATCGCGACACGGCGGTTCATTAGCGGATCGTAGGCCTCGTAGACGATGTCGTTCGACCGCGCGATCTCGCGGATGATCTGGTACTTGCCGAGTGTCGTTGGAGTGGTGGACATTGAGGCTGATCGCTGATCCAATTGTCGGCTAACTGCGTTCGGAACCGTCGGCAGGCACGACTATATGACGCCGATTCAGGTCAGTTGGTTTTCTCTTCGTCGAGTTGGGTGTACCATGCAGGAGTAAATCCTGGTAGGAGGAATCCATGCTCAAGGAGTTCAAAGAGTTCGCGTTTAAGGGCAGCGTGCTCGATCTGGCGATCGGCGTGATCATTGGGGCGGCGTTTGGGAAGATCGTGTCCTCATTTGTTGCCGACATCATTACGCCCCTGATTGGACTGCTGCTTGGGAAGGTGAGTTTGGCGGACAAGTTCATCGACCTTTCAGGGAATCACTACTCGACCCTCGCCGAAGCGAAGGCTGCCGGCGCCGCAGTCTTGACTTACGGCAACTTCATTCAGGCCATTCTCGATTTCATCGTTGTGGCGTTCTTTATCTTCCTCGTTGTCAAGCAGATCAACAAGATGAAGAAGGAGCCGGTGGCTGATCCGACAACCAAGGATTGCCCGTTCTGCCTTAGCGCCGTACCGCTCGCCGCGACACGGTGCCCAGCCTGCACTTCTGAACTGAAGGCCTAGAACCCAGAGCCGGGGGTGCCTTCTCTGATCCAGACGGGCATCTCCGGCGCCTTCATTTTGTCCAGCGATGCTCTCGTTATTCTGATTTGACTGAGCAGAGATCGGTATTGGAATGGGCTGTTGGCGGGTTGTGCCAATGCTTGTCTCAGCGTGGGTTCGAATTCGTCGAACTTATGCGAATAATCGAAGACCATCACTCCCTGTGTGCTCGCGCAAGCTCCCTGGAGAGCGTTCTGAAGCCCACTTAGATCGCCATAGAAGTCGTCCAGCTTGATGCCCGCGATTGCCCAACACTGTTCCCTTGCGACTCGGTTCGTGAGCTGGCCGGCAGCCTCAACCGTTGGACCAGTCGGAAGCCCTTTCTCCATGGCCTCGACGATGGTCCCAACCTTGTAGTAGCAGCCAGTGATGAGGAAGTCCAGCGAATTCGCGAACCCAGTCTTGCGATATGCGTTTGTAAGAAAAGCGAATCCTGCTTGGAGTTGAGCGGAAGCGTAGTTATTGCCGAATTGCGGATAGTCGCCGTACCAAGAGCCCGCGTACACGCCGAGTTGTGCTCCCTGCCGGGTGTGATCGACGACCTCGCGCGCCTTCTCGATCCAATCTTTCACCGTCTGTGCCCTCCAAACGAGCCAGGCATCGAACCACTTGCCCGGCCTGATGCCCTGTTTGAGCGCCGGCGTGAATGTGGTCGTGTAAACGTCTTCCGGCCAATTGACCGATTGGCCAACGTATTTCTCAAAGAGTTTACGGGTGTATTCGCTGAAGTCGGCGTTGAGCGCTCCGAATCGCAGGCGGTCGTCGAACAGGATGCCGTCGACCTGATAATGACCAAGGATCTCTTTCACGAAGGCAAGCGCCCTCTCCTGGTTCTCCGGGCGATGAGGGTTCATCATGAGTGGCCATTGAGTCTGGTTCTCGGCAATTGGAGAAAGCTGAGTCTTTGACGTAAGCTTAAGGCGCATTCCCTTTTGACCGTATTTCGAGAGCCATTCTCCGGCAGGGCCGTTGGCGGAGTAGAGAACTGCTCCCTCAGGCAGTCTGGTCGGCATTTTTGAAGTGCTGAGTACTTCAAGAACCTTGCCCTTCGGATCGACGATGCATCCGTATCTGGAACGGTCCTGGGAGTCCCAAATCGGGAGGCGGTCGAATTCGTAGATGGTCTCCGGGTTTGGAATGTCTGTCGGTTGAGGCTTTTGGATCGGCCAAGTGTCGCTCGGGTCAATGGCCGAAGTGACCCGAGGTTGTGCGATGTACTGGACGGTTTGAAGTTCCGGTTTATCGTAACCTGGACCGGTCTTCGTAAACCGGTGACCCTCACTGAACACGTTCATGCTTGCATAGATTGCGAGACCGGCGGCCCGGCAATCGCGGACCATCGCCTCCAGCGGATCGAAGTCCTTGGGCAAGGTCAATTCTCGCCACTTCTCGAGCTTATCGGTGAGCTTCGAAGGATAGAGGGTGTAACCCACGATCGGCTTGACATCGAAAACGATTGTGTTGAATCCAACGCTCTTGATTCGGGCAACCAATTCACGAACTTTGGCGTCGGAGCTCACCTTATCCAGATTCGCGGTGCCATCAATCCACATGATCCTTGCTTGGAGGCCTCTACCCCGTGAGGCCTGTTGCGCTAGGCCGTACCCATCCCCGAGCGTATCGAGCAGCACGCTGGGCAAGGAAGGGAGGGGCGCTCCCCATTCGTAACGAGCGGGAGACGGCGTCTGCGCAAGAGTTAAGACGGCCATTATGAGCGGCAGCGGCATGAACTCCTTTTACCTGGCGACACGACGAATCAACCCGAGAGAGCCATCCTGTGCGTCCTACATTTGGAGAATAAACAACCATGAATCGAAAACAGTTTTTCTTGCTTCTGGGAGGAATGTGTGCTTCCGCGTTTCTCGGATCGGCGTTCGCCGGGCGGGCATTCGGACCCCAGCCCGCGGCAGCGCAGGTCCCGCCTCCGGTCGTCGAAAACCAACAGGTCGTGCCGAATGCAGGACTGAGGTTCATCGATGAGCAGGGCCACGTTTTGGCCATCATCGGCAGGCAGGGAACGGGCGGCGCCCTGACACTCCTCAACGCCGAGGGCCAGCCTTCAGTCGTCATTCAAGGTGGGAATGGCGGGCGGATTTCAGTGTCGGCGATGGAAGGTGGCGGGGAGCTTAGAATGTTCGGCTCCGACGGTGGTGGCGGGAGTATGGTGCTTTCGTCGACGGCTCGTGGTCGCATGATCAGCGTGATGGGGGCCAATGGAGCGAAGCTCTTCGACCTTAATTGCGCTCAGAAAGACTCGACTCTCATGCTGGCAGAGGCCGGAGGCAGAAAGGGCATCGATCTTCGTGCTGGTCAGCTGGGGGGAGAATTTACGATGCTCAGCGCACTTCAGAGCCCGGTCGCAACACTCCGTTCGACCGATGATGGCGGAGTGATGACGCTCTCAGCCCCAAAGGTGGACGGACTGTTCAGCGCGCTTGCGACTGGCTCAGTCAACTATCGTGAGAAAGGAAAAAAGGTTTGGCAGTTCCCGCCAACCGATGGCTCTTGGTAAGCGGATAGAATGACCCAATGACTTCCCGTTCTGCAACGACTGTCGGGCTCTTGGCAATTTTCCTTGGGATGGGTTGCGCGCGCACTTCGACGCTGACCACTGTCAAGGAAGACGGATCATGGCATCGCACGGTCAAGCTATTTTTTCAGGCACAGAATGCTGGAGGCCTCGGCGACGTTAAGCAATCCGAGCCAAAGATCGAAGATGTGTTCACACCTCCTTCGGGATCGGGATGGAGCATCGAGCGCTCTAAGGCATCGGACGGCACGCTTCAACTCGTTGCGCAGCGGGATTTAAAGGCCGGGCAGGAATCGCAGAACGACATCGTCGTGAAAGGCCAGCTCTCCAATACCGTGACCGTCAAAGAAATCTCTCCCGGACGATTCGAGTACAGGGAGACCCTGCATTGGACAGGCAAAAAGCAAGACTTGCTTGCCACCGCATCTCCGAGCCTCCTGACGGTCGTCAAGGACGCGTTGGGTAGTCAGCTCGCCACGAAGGAAAACGTGGATTTCATTGTGTTGGGGCTCGGAAAGGCGGTCACTCGCATCATGTTCGGCCCGGGTGACCCGATGCTCGGTCAGCTTATCGCGCAGCCCGAACTCTCGGAGCGAAGACTTCGCATCCGCATCGCAGAGTCCGTCAATGCGTTGATTGCGACCAGATTCGGCACTTCTGTTTCGGCTGAAGATCGCTTAAAGATGAGCAAGAAGCTCCTCGCCGAGCTTGATTCGAAGCAGTTCATAGACCCGGAGAAACAGGGTGAAGAAAGCAAGGGCAGTACTAACTCTCAACTCGTCTCGATGTTCTTCTCGGTCAAGCTGCCCGGGGCGATCATCGAAACGAACGGCGAAAGCGATCCCTTCACGGGCGAGGTGTTTTGGGCAATGTATCCAGAGGTGGCCCAATTCGAAGATGTCGTGCTGCGTTCAGTATGCGAAGTCAAGAAGTAGCGACTCCGCCGAGTTCATATTCCTGTGCGAATCACCGAGGATAAGACTATGAAGCGCAATGTTCTCGCCTCGGGGATCGCCTTACTGGTTTGGTTTTCGGCATCCGGCTGTGGAGGTGGAGCCGGATCGGATTCGCTGATTCCGCTGAACGTGTTTCTCACGACTGAGCATGCGTTTGCCCCGAAAGAGACGTTTGCAGTTCCGAATCAGAGCGTCACGTTCAAGAATTCGGACTTCGACGTTCATTCCGTCACGGCAGATTCAGAAGGAGGACCATCTTCCGACCACGACTATCCAGAGGGGATGATGCCGAATGACTTGTACACTTTTCTGGTGCCCTCGGATGCGGCTCCCGGCACACAGTACTTCTTTCACTGCCGCTTCCACGGCGCAGCCGGCGACGGTACACATTACGGCACCGGAATGGTCGGCGTTATCACCGTTCGGTAGAGCGGATCTTAACGGTTCCGCCCCTAGTCGGCGTAGTATGCTGTATTCATGATCGTCCGGTACGATGCCCCGTTTGATATCAGCAAGGACTTCGAGCCCAAGGGCGATCAGGCAAAAGCCATCGAAGAGCTCGTCGAGGGACTGGAATCCGGCTATCGGTTTCAAACGCTCTTGGGCGCCACAGGCACCGGTAAGACCTACACCATGGCCTCGGTCATTCAGCGAGCCCAACGCCCAGCATTGGTGCTGGCTCACAACAAGACCCTCGCTGCTCAGCTCTGCCAAGAATTTCGGGCGTTCTTTCCTGAAAACTCGGTGCAGTACTTCATCAGTTATTACGACTACTACCAGCCCGAAGCGTACGTCC
>JAYROD010000209.1:0-12504 GCA_041911835.1 Fimbriimonadaceae bacterium
ATTAATGAGTCACGTGAACGATCGTAGCTCCGGCGAAATGCTTCGATGGTGATCGCACTTGCTTCGTTTGCACCCTTCGGGTCTTCCCGGAATAGCTCCCTGATTCTGTTGATTATGAACTTGTCGGAATAACTAAACCCTGCTTCTTGATCAACCCTGTCAATCAAGAAGCCGCATAAGAACGCTACCTTAGCGGCCGACGACTTCGGGAGCTTCTTGTAGTACATTTCGCGAAAGCGATCAAATGACTTAGTTTCAGCGAGGATCGCCCCCGGTTTGACAAAACCGCACTTTTTGTCATTGAAATTGAGACCGAGCCTCGTGTACTCGAGGAGCGTATCCCTGAAACTTCCTTCAAGTTTGGATGGATACTTGTCGAACCACCAAAGCTCGTCCACCCATCGGATCACATTCTTGACTCTCTTTGCAGCAACCTCGTCCGCTCGCAATAGGAGCAAATCTGCAAAAAAGAAAGAGCATTGTGGTCCAGTGGGTAGACCTTCGTTGTCTCCGGTTAACTTCCCCAAGAACTCTATGGCTTTCTTAATTCTCGGTCCTTGCAACGGGTACCAATGCGACATTTCTTCGCACAGTCGATCATGGCGGACCAGGTCAAAGAATCGAGAAAGGTCTGCAGCCATGCAATGGTGACTGACACCAGTGGTTTGTTCGCCGCACCTAGCAAGTAGCTTGTCTCGTTCGTCTTTGAACTTAACCCAGCGGTTCCTGTCGGAAGGCCTCCTTTCTGGATACAGCCTCTTCGGAAGTGCAGGATCGAATCGAAAGGAAGCACAGATTTTGCTCCATTTTTCGTCGCTTTGGACAGCGAATTCTCGCGCAAACAGTTCGTACGCGATAAGGGAAGCCGGAGTGACTCGCGAAAACCGGCGAAAACTGAACTCTCCCTTCGCCCCTAGAATTTCTGTGGATGGAGCAGGGTCAGTATTCACGTAGCGTTCTGCACCAAGCGATGCAATCTTTTTTCGGTGGACTGGATTAGAGAGAACAAGACTGTACGGCAATGGATCAGGCACCTCAAGCGAGTCAAGTTGCTCAAGGCACTCCTTTAAGATGATCTTGGCTAGGTCTTGTGCATCTGCTAGTGCGGGCATTGCGTTGCTGTGGATCCTCTTCTGCTCATTTGGCTCAATTTCCGATCAATCCCCAGAGGCGTGCTGATTCGACGTGAATTTGTCGTAGCCTGCCAATTCCTCTTGTGCCAGGGAAGTGGACCATTTTGAATTCTCGCGAATAGCCTTGCAGCATGTCGGGGTTTTTGTGTGAGGGGCCTTCGACCAGGACTTCCAGTGTCTTCCCGACATAGGTCTCGTTGATCTCGCACGTGATGCGGTTTTGGAGGTCGGCCAATTGCTTCAGGCGCGACTGTTTGAGCGCATAGGGCAATTGCTCCATGGTCGCGGCGGGCGTGCCGGGGCGGGGCGAATAGATGAACATGTACGCGCCATCGAATCGTACGGTTTCGACCATTTGCAACGTGCGCTGGAACTGCTCGTCTGTCTCGCCGGGGAAGCCGACGATCAGGTCGGTCGTGATTCCGATTCCGGGGATTTTTTCTCTTAACTCTTGCACGATCGCGAGAAACGATTCGCGCGTGTAGAGGCGCTTCATCGCGCGGAGCATGTCGTCGTCGCCCGACTGCAGCGGCATGTGCACGTGCTCCATGACTTGCGGGACGTCGCGGATGGTCTCGATGAGGTCGGTTTTGAAATCGCGCGGATAGGGGCTGGTGTAGCGGATGCGCTCCAGACCGGGGACCTCGGCCAGCAGCCGCAGCAGTTTCGCGAACGGCACATTGCCCTCGGCCAGGTTCTTTCCGTACGAATTCACGGTCTGCCCAAGCAGCGTGACCTCTTTCGTGCCCATCTCCGCCAGCCGCGTGACTTCGTGGACGATCTCCGCGGTCGGCCGGCTGCGCTCCCGCCCCCGGGTGGTTGGGACGATGCAGAAGGTGCAGAATTTGTCGCACCCGTATTGGATGGGGACGAAGGCCTTGAGTTTGGGAGGGACGAGGGTCGAGGGTCGAGGGTCGAGGGAAGAGGGAGAAAGGTCGAAGGTCGAGGGTCGAGGGTCGAGGGCGGGGGATTGAGGGAGGAGACGCTCCGGAATATCGGTCACCACAGCGCCCTTCCTCTCCGGAAGGTCCATGCGTTTTTGGAATCGTCGCTGCTGCAGGGTTTCTTCGACGAGGCCGGGGATCTGGCTGATTTGGGCTGTGCCGACCACGAAATCGACATGCGGGGCCCTCTTGCGGATCTCTTCTGACCGTAGCTGGGCCATGCAGCCGCAGACGCCGAGGACCATCTCGGGGCGAGCCTTTTTAATCGGGGCCATTTCGCCGAGGAGGGAGAACGCCTTGTCTTCGGGCTTTTTGCGGACGCAGCAGGTGTTCAGAAGGACGACGTGGGCCTCTTGGATCGCGGTGGTGGGCACGAAGCCGATCTGCTCAAGGTAGAGCGCCATCTGCTCGCTGTCCTCGACGTTCATCTGGCAGCCCCAGGTCTGCACGAAGTAGGTGCCGCGGACGGTTTGGGTCGGCGCGGGCTTCGTGAGGGCTTCTGGGCGGAAGAGGGTGGAGGACATAGAAGTTAGCAGAGGCAATTGGCAGTTGGTAGAGGCAGTTGGGAGTTAGCAGTTGGAAGTTAGCAGTTGGTCGATGGAGTTCGGAAGTGGAATTCATCCAAGCTGAGACTATCCCCTCTCCAAGCTGCCAACCGTAACCTGCTAACTCTCCCGGATTTTACCTTTTGAACCCGAATGCTCCGAACTCGAACGACGTATAATCACTCCGTGACTTCGGCGCTGTGGAACCGAATTTTGACCGTGCTCGCCTGGGCGGGCGTTTTTGTTGCGGGTGTGCTGACGGCAAAGCACTTCATGAACCTGCAGCTCCCTTGCGGCTATTCGCAGGACTGCGAAAAGGTGGCCAACCATCCCAGCTCTTACTGGTTCGGAATACCTGTAGCGCTGTTCGGGCTCCTCGCCTACTTAACCTTGGCCGCGCTGGCGTTCATCCGCTCCTGGAAGGGTCTCGAGAACACTCGCAAGTTGGCGAACTATGGCGCGATCATTGCCGCCGTCGGCGTGCTGGTCAGCCTCTTCCTCACCGGATATTCGATCGCGGTGATCAAGGCGACCTGCCCCTGGTGCATGAGTTCGGCGATCATCATGCTGGTGACCGGGTTCTGCTATGCGGGGCTCCTCCAAGCCATGAGTGGGGAGCGAAGCGAAGCCGAATTGCGAGCCGAAAAGACCGCGAAGAGCCCCTTCGACCTCGTTCTGGTCGGTTGCTGCCTCGTGCTCACGATCGGATTGGTCGGCTGGCGCGTTTCGACCTTGAAGGCCGCCGCGAACGTCCCCACCGAAGCGATCACGAATGGACTGGCTGGGACCCCGATGATGGCGATCGTCCGCGATGAGGAACGATTGCGCGGCCCGAAGGACGCCCCGATCACGCTGGTCGAGTACGCGGATTTCTACTGCCCCACATGCCGCGAGGGCTATCCCAAGCTTCGCAAAATATTCATGGACTCCAACGGCAAGATCCGCATGGGTTTCGTCCACTTCCCGCTGTACAAGAAGGAAGGCCATGAGTTGAGCCTGGCCGCAGCCATCATTTCGGAATACGCCGCCAAGAAAGGCAAGTATTGGCAATTCGTCGATGCGATGTTCGATGCCCCCATCGAATCGATCAGCACGCGCGACGGGCTCCTCAGTCTCGCGGGCCGAATCGGGTTGGATGAGCAGGACCTTCTGGTGAAGATCCAAGATCAAAACGATCCCATGCTCGACGAGGTGGTTAAGGACCTGGATATGGCGGCCACGCTTGGGATCCAGGGAACGCCCACGTACCTGCTCTATGCGACCGGTGCCAAGCCCATTGCGGTCGCCCCTTCGCTGCTCGAGATGACTTTGGACTCGCAGCCTTACTACATGCTGCTTCATGGGGAGACTCCAGGTGACAAGACGCCGAAGTAGCCCGGGCACCGTCATGGTGGCCCTCTCCGGGGGCGTGGATAGTAGCGTCGTCGCGGCAATTCTGAAGAAGCGTGGCTATGACCTGATCGGGGTCACGATGCAGATCTGGCAGGAAAGCCAAACGGACCCGCGACATTCCGGTTGCTGCTCTTTGGGCGCCGTCGAGGATGCTCGCCGCGTCGCGCGAATTCTCGGGATTCCGCACTATGTGATGAATTTCCGGGACAATTTCAGGGAGTCTGTGATCGAGCCGTTTGTCGAGGAATATGCGGCGGGTCGCACGCCGAATCCCTGCGTGGAATGCAATCGCAAGGTCAAGTTCGAGTCGCTCATCGTCAAGATGGAAGAACTCGGCTGTTCGGCCCTGGCGACCGGCCATTACGCTCGTGTCCGTCGAAGCTCCGATGGAACCTACCGTCTCCTTCGAGCGAAGGGCGGCGCGAAGGATCAAAGCTACGTTCTCTATATGCTAGGCCAAGATCTGCTGCCCAAAGTGATGTTTCCTCTGGGCGAATTGGGAAGCAAGGCGATCACCCGGCGCTTGGCGGCCGACCTCGGATTGCCGGTCGCCGACAAACCGGACTCCCAGGAGATCTGCTTCGTGGCTGAATCCGGCGGATATGCCGATTTCCTCCGCATGGAGCGGCCGGATCTCTTCTCAAAGGGCGAAATCGTCGATCCGTCGGGAAAGGTGCTGGGAGAGCACGAAGGCTTGGCCCAATTCACCATCGGGCAGCGGAAGGGCATTGGACTGACCGTCCCCGGTGGGCGGCCGCTGTTCGTACTAGAACTCAAGCCGCGTGAAAACAAAGTGGTCGTTGGCGACGGTGAGCTCCTCATGACGAGAGAAGTCCTCCTCGAAAACTTCAAATGGAGCTCGGGGCGTCCTATGCCGACTCCAATAGGCGTGCAGGCCAAGATCCGCTATAACATGGATCTGCAGCCAGCAACACTCATCTGCGATGACGAACCCCGGCTTCACTTCCGAAATCCGGTCCGCGCCCCGGCTCCGGGCCAGGTCGCTGTAGCCTATCGGGGCCAAACCGTGCTCGGTGGGGGCATAATTCGACAGCCATGACTGTGCTGATCGGAGTCCTCTGCATGCTCGTCATTCTCTGCTTCGCAGGGCTTGCGTTCGCTTTTCGAGCCATCGAGCTCCAACGCCAGATCATCGAAAAGCTGGAAGCCTCGCATCGACGGCTGTCTCTCCAGGTGGAAGAACAGGAGGAGCGCATCGATCAGCTCGAAGAAGCCGTTTCCGAGACTCAGAGCCCCGAATCTTCGCCTCTCGCGCAAATTCCGATCGTCGGTCCTCTCCTCACGGGCCGCAAGGGAGAGCTAATTGCGTCAATAGGGCTCATCGCTTGGCGTACAATTGCGGCATACTTAAGAAGACGGGAAGCTTCTAAGCTTCCGTCCAAGAACGATTAAGGAGGTCCGAGATGAGTGATTCGGATGACAAGAGCGCATTAGTGTATTTGCTCGCAGGTTTTGGACTGGGCGCCATCGTTGGTGCGGCAGCCGGCATTTTGTTTGCGCCGCGACCCGGTCATGAAACGCGAGAGCAGATCGGTTCGAAGCTGAAAGAGATCAAGGGCAAGACCACGGAGTGGGTTGCCGAACAAAGGGCCAAGCGGGCCGCCATCGCGGCCGCCGAAGAAGTCGGCGCCTAGTTCACAGAGCCAAAAATGGTTGGCTGGAAAATCACGCTTTGGGCGGTCATTGTCTTGGCCGCCCTCGTGTTTCTCTGGCTAGTTCGCAGCATCCTGCTGCCGTTCGTCCTCGCGTTCATCATCAGCATGCTGCTCGATCCGACGATCAGGCGGCTTCGGCGCAGAGGCTATTCCCGACTGAAGGCCGTCTCCATCGTCTTCGTGCTCTTCTTTGTCGGGCTGACGGCTTTGGGAGTGCTCGTCGTGCCTTTGATCTCCTCTCAGCTAACGAATTTCACTGCGGGGATCGAGCGCTTCACCGCGTCGCTTACGGAGAAGGATAACAACTCGAATATGTTCGTGCGGTGGAATCCCGTGCTTACAGCCCAGCCGCCGGGTCCTGCCGCCCAAATCGACGACGTTCTCGAACAATACAAGGACATTCTGGAGCGATTTGGCATTCCGCCAAACCGAAATGCCATCGTGGCGCGATACGTCGAGCCCTATCGCGCTGACATTGCCAAATCGGTCGAGCAATTCTTCAAGAGCTTTATCGTCGCGATCGGCACAGCCGCATCCAGCATGCTGATGCTCATTTTCGTACCGCTTTTCGTTTTCATGATCCTCATCGATATGGAGAACTTCAAGGTGAGGAGCGCTTCATGGATTCCTCCCTCGATTCGGGCGGAGACTCTCGGCTTGATCCGAGACGTCGGGCAAGTGTTCGTGGCTTATCTGAGAGGCGTGACGATCACGGTGCTCACCTACATGGCCGTCATGTTCCTTTGGCTCGGATTCTTGCAGGCCCCTAATTTTGCGTTGCTGGCGGTCCTTTTTGGAGTGCTCTACATCATTCCGTACGTTGGTCCGGCAATCGCATGCGCAACTCTTTTCTGCCTGACCGCGTTCTCGGGCCAGAGCTCGAACTGGTTCATGTCCTTCAGTTCCCCCTGGGTCTTCGCTTTGGTGATCACGATCCTCTACCTGGCGGTTTCGGTCACGTTCGACCAGCTCGTTTACCCTCGAATGGTTGGAAAATCAGTGGGGCTCCATCCGCTGGTCAGCATGTTCGTCGTCTTCAGCGGCGCGGCCCTGTTTGGGCTCGTCGGCATGCTCATCGCGTTTCCCCTTGCCGGATCGATCAAGGTCATCCTGGACAGACTGCTCAAAATGACATCGGGCAGCCAGTCCGACGCGATCGAACTGCCCGCCGTCCCTTTGCGGCATCGGGTCGCTGGGGAAGTCTGAAGCGGCGAGGTTCGTAACTGTCAACCCTTGAGAAACGTAAAGTAAGAACGTAGCCATGACCATCTTACTGACCGCTCTCGGCCTCATGCCGATCGCCTATGGATTCGGGCCGACGACCAAGCTGAATTACTCGGTCGACGTCGACTTCAACGGCTATATCCCGATCTTGGGCGGCCAAGAAGGGAAGGTCGAGGTCAAAATGCCAATCCGTGTGGATGGCCTGGCGCCGGAGGGTGTCAATCAGCAAGCCTCCGGAGAGATCACCGACTTCAAGATCGTCTTCAATGGGGCGCCATTGCCCTTCACGCTCGACAGCGTCAAGGAGTATTTCCCCAAAAACACCGTGAGCTTCAGCCCGTTGGGAAAAATCGTCAAGAACAACGCGCCGAATATCGATGTGCCCGTCAAACTCCCAGGGCTTGATACGAAGCGATTCCCCGACATCACCTATCTGCCAGTCGAATTCCCCGAAGAAGGCATCGAAGTCGGCAAGAAGTGGAGCTTCTCAAAGTCATTTGGCGGCTCCGATGTCACCTACCAGTGCGAGGTGAAATCGATTTCCGACACGGAGGTCATCGTCGATATGGCGATCAGCCAAGCCTACGAGACTTTCGAGGACGAGGCCAAGAACACGCAGAAAGATTCCAAGGACGCGGCTTATCGGGTCAATACCAAGGTCACGGGACAGGGAACAGCGACCTTCGATGCCAAATTGAAAGTTATCCGAAGCTTCAAGGCCTCGGCCGAGGCGCTGAGCAAGGTCACTGACCTTCAGTCAAAAGTTGAATCTGATCGGAAGCTGACCACAGTTATCGACGTCCGTTTGCAGACTGGCGCCGGAGCCACAACTGAGTCTGCGCCATCGGCACGTGAAACGAAGCGTACTGGTGTCGCTGGATGGGTGGATCGGGTCTGGAACGAATCGAAGGAGCAAGGAGCGGCGTGGTTGTCGAGAGCCCAGAGCTGGATGGCAATGCTCCAGGTCGGCATGCGGGCGCTTCCGCGTATCGTGCCGTTGCCGATCGATCAATGGGTCGATCAAATCCGGCATGTCCTGGGTGGCTGAAGGGCTACATAAGCTGCTCGAGCTTCTCGTAGCGACGGAGCGCCATTCCGCTGAGCTGCTTCATACCAAACCGCTCGTAGAACGGGACGACGTCCGGATCGCAAACGGCGTCCACCATGTACAGATTCCGAAGCTCTTCGAGCATTCTTCGCACCAATTCGGAACCGATTCCCTGACCCTTGAACTCCGGCAGCACTTCGAGGAGCGGGATATAGGCCGAGAGTACGCCGTCCGAGATCGCCGTTATGAAACCTACCACTCTGCCAGCGGGCTCATCGACGGCGAGGATGTAGTGGTCGCTGCCGTCGAGGATCTTTAACAGGGCGAGAGGAGAGAGCGGCTTGGGCCAGTCGGCAAAGAAGCCCTGGATGTCGGTGGGCTTCAGGTGGCCGAGCGCGCTCATGTAACGGATCATCGACTTATTGTGGCATTCGTGCGAACGAACGGCTTGGTATCCTCTTTGCCATGACTCCCGAGCAACGCGCCGCATATCTCAGGCGCGAGATCGAGCGGCACAACCTGCTCTACTATGTGTGGGATAAGCCGGAGATCAGCGACTCGGAGTGGGACGGTATGTTCCTGGAGTTGGTGGAACTCTAAGCGGCTCATCCAGACCTAAAAACGCCCGACTCCCCCACGCTTCGCGTCGGCGCGCCACCCCTTAAGGAGTTCGAACAGCATCGCCACGCCGTTCCAATGTTGTCGCTTGATAATGCCTTCGAGGAGGACGAGCTGAGAGCATTCGACGAGCGGGTGCGCCGCGGACTCGGGGTCGAGGGCCCGGTTGAGTATTTTGGTGAACTGAAATTCGATGGCCTCTCGATCTCGCTCACCTACGTCGAAGGGTTGCTCGAGCGCGCCACGACTCGCGGAGATGGCACGACAGGGGAAGTTGTCACTCCAAATGCCAGGACCGTGCGCGGAATCCCGCTGCGACTCAACGAGCCGATCGCTGGGACGATGGAAGTGCGGGGCGAGGTCGTGATGTTCAAATCGGTTTTCGATGAGTTGAACAGGGCACGTGCTGAACGAGGAGAACAGCTATTCGCCAATCCGCGCAACGCTGCGGCGGGAGGAATGAGACAACTAGACAGTCGACTGACTGCTGCCCGAAAGCTCAACTTCTTCGCTTACGTCTTGGGAGCCGGCCCGGCGCTCTCCGATACCCAGAGCGGCACGCTCGAAAGACTCAAAGAACTCGGATTCGCCACACGGATGGAACATCGTATCTGTTGTGGCGCCGACGAGATCCTTGCCTGGACGCGCGACGTGCTCGCGATGCGCAATGAGCTTCCGTTTGGCATCGATGGAGCGGTCATCAAGGTGGACAGCCTGGCGCTCCAAGCCGAACTCGGAAGCACGGCTCGCGGACCTCGATGGGCCATTGCGTACAAGTTCGCAGCCGAACAGGCATTCACCAAGCTCCTCGGAATAAGTAACCAAGTCGGTAGAACCGGTGTGGTCACACCGGTGGCAGAGCTGGAGCCGGTTTTCGTCGGAGGCGTGACCATCAGCCGAGCGACCTTACACAACTATCAAGAAGTCGAGCGCAAAGACGTTAGGATCGGCGACATCGTGGTCGTACAGCGAGCAGGGGACGTGATCCCGGAAGTTCTGGGTCCCGCACTTGACCAGCGACCGAGTGGCCTCGAGAAGCCGACGCCGCCGGAGCAGTGTCCGGAGTGCGGCACTCGGCTTATCCAAGATCAGGGATTTATCGCGCTGCGGTGTCCAAACCGAAGTTGCCCGGCTCAGGCAAGCGCCAAGCTCCAGCATTTCGTGTCGCGTGCCGCAATGGACATCGAAGGGCTCGGCGATAAGCTCATCGCGCGCTTGCTCGAACTCGGCTACCTTACGGACGTAGCCAGCATTTTTCGGCTTTCCGAACGTCGCGAAGAACTCATCGAGCTAGACCGACTGGGGGAGCAGAGCGTCGACAACGTGCTTTCAGCGATCGAGTCCAGCAAGACGAGGCCGCTAGATCGTTTCCTCTTCGCTCTCGGCATCAGATTCGTGGGTGAAAAGACCGCCCAGGACCTTGCGCGCGAATTTCGGACTCTGGACGACGTCAGACATGCGCACTACGATGCTCTGGTGCAAGTCCCCGACATCGGGCCCCGGACGGCGAGCGAGATCGAGCAGTGGTTCGAGGAGCCAGAAAATCAAAACCTGATCGATCGACTCCTGAGCCTGGGCGTGACCCCCGCCGAATCTGAAATGCCTGTCGGAGATCTCTTTGCGGGCCAGACGCTGGTCTTCACGGGCAAGTTGGAGAAGTTGACTCGAGAAGACGCTGAGGCGATCGTCTTGCGATATGGAGGCAAAGCCGCAGGTTCGGTCAGCAAGCTCACGTCTTTGGTGGTTGCAGGGCCCGGAGCAGGCAGCAAGCTTCAAAAGGCAGAGCAATTCGGTGTGCCCGTTATCGACGAAGACGCTTTTCTCGCGATGTTGCCAGAAGGTGCGCTCTGATTTCATTTTCCATCGAGGTAGACCGGCGTTTGCTGGATCTTCGGCTTTGCGTCTCGAGCGGCCAAGTGTTCCGGTGGAAGGAACAGAGGCTCGATGAGTGGATCGGCGTGGATGGCGACCGATGGTACCGCGTGAATGTTGCGCCAGGAGAGCTGAAGATCGCTTCCAATGGAACAGAGGCGGACTTCCGAAGCCTGTTTCGTCTGGAAATCGATCTGCCAACCCTCGAAAGCAAGATCCTAGCTTCTGGCCCTGAGTTGGCCCCGTACGTCGCCCAGCTCCCGGGTCTTCGGCTGCTCAGACCTTCAAGCGCGAGGGAACTCGTCTTCTGCTTTCTTTGCACCCCCAACAACAACCTTGGGCGAATTCTGCAGATGGTCTCGGCCCTCGCGAAGTACGGTGAGCCTATGGCCGAGGTCGACCAAGTCGAACTCCATCGATTCCCGACGATCGAGCGCATTGCGGCAATCTCCGAAAGCGAGTTGAGATCCAAGGGTTTTGGGTATCGCGCCGCGACAATCCCTTCCATTGCCCATCGGATACTCGAGGCAGGCGGGGAACCGTGGTTGGTTTCCTTGCGAGAGACGCCTTACGAACAGGCGCGCGCTGCATTGATGTCGCTCAAAGGAATTGGGCCCAAACTCGCCGATTGTATGGCGCTGTTTGCCCTGCATCATACAGAGTCTGTGCCGGTCGATACGCATCTCTGGCAGGCTGCCGTGCGACTTTACTTCCCGGAATGGCAGGAGAAATCTCTGACTGAGCAGCGGTACCGGATGATCGGCGACCTGTTCCGAAGTCGATTTGGGGAATGGGCGGGCTGGGCGCACCAATATCTCTTTTACGAAAACTTGCTGAATTGGCGGTCCCGGAAGTCCTAAAGCCCGACGCCGAGCACTTCGAGTATCCGTTGTAGGTCGTCGTCCGAGTAGAACGCCACATTCATGGATCCACCTGAACCTCTTTTCTCAAGGGTGACAGGCGTTCCGAAGTATTGGGAAAGCGCCTCTTCGAGGGCGCGAGTGTCGGGGCCCTTCAAGCCCGATGCCGGCTTCTTCGCGGCTACTGGCCCAGAGCTCTGCGGAGCTTTTCGAACTGCGGCTTCCGCTTCCCGCACGCTGAGCCCCTTGGAGACGATACGACGATAGAGACTGAGTTGAGCCGAGCTGCCTTCGGCCATGAGGATGACCTTGGCATGTCCTTCGGAAATGAGGCCACCCGATAAGCCATGCCGGACCTCCTCTGGAAGTTTCAACAGCCGTAGGCAGTTCGCGATCGCAGGTCGAGATTTGCCGACCTTTTCCGCGACCTGCTCCTGGGTCAGCCCGAACTCATCCATGAGGAGCTTGTACGCCGCCGCACACTCAAGCGGCGCGATGTCCTCGCGCTGGATGTTCTCGATGAGCGCCAGTTCGAGCGACGCCTGGCTCCCTGCGGAACGCACGACAACGGGCACGGTCGCGAGTCCTGCCAGCTTCGCCGCACGGAGCCGGCGTTCTCCGGCAATGAGTTCGTATCGGCCCTCGGCGATTGGCCGGACGATGAGCGGCTGCATAACTCCAACGGCCTGGATCGATCTGGAAAGCTCCTCCAGCGACTCGTCGTTGAAAGCTTGCCTTGGTTGGCGGGCGTTTGGCACGATCGAGGACACAGGAACTTCACTTGCGGAAGGCTCTGCCTGCTCGCCCATCAGCTGGGCCAGACCTTTGCCTAGAGCGCGACGCATTCGCCTAGTACCTCGTCGACAAATTCGCTGTAGGCCGATGCCCCTTTGGAGTTCGGGAAGAGCGAGATGGCTGGCTCCCCAAAACTCGGAGCCTCGCTCAATCGGATGTTGCGAGGGATCGCTACCGTCGAAACCTTGGGTCCAAAGAACTCCTGCACTTCTTGAGTCACCTGTTGGGTCAGACGGCTCCGCGGGTCGTACATCGTCAGAAGAACACGCGCAATTTCCAGCCCCGGATTTACTCGCCTCTTGACGAGCTCGATGGTCTTGGTGAGCTGGCTCAATCCTTCAAGGGCATAGAATTCGCACTGCATAGGCACGAGGACAGCATCGCTTGCCGCCAAAAC
>JAYROD010000210.1:0-8344 GCA_041911835.1 Fimbriimonadaceae bacterium
TCCTCTCAACAAAGAAAAAATTCCCCTCAACAAACCCAAATGCACTTTACACGATTTGGGACGAATGTTGGCAACATTTCCTGTTTCCTCCTATTTTTGCGGGCTCCGTCGTCTGCCGCAGAAATCGCGTTGGGGAATTTCGCCCACGCTCCAAGCGTCTAAACTGGCATTGACCATGTCACCTTCACTGCGCACTCGTCCCTCGCGATTCTTGGGAGTCGCAGCGTTCTTCTTCGGCCTATTCCTATTCGTCGGATGCGGAGGAGGCGGTGGCGGTGGCTCGACCGGCATAACCACCGCGACGACGGGCGTCACTTCGGCCACCACCGCCACCTCGGCAACGACCGCGACCACAGCCGGTGGCATCCAGGTAACCGTCAGCCCATCGAGCGTGACGATGCTTGTGGACGACATCCAACAGTTCGATGCGACCGTTACCGGAGTCGGGAATCAGGCTGTCATCTGGAGTGTTTTGCAGGGCACGGATGGCGGGGACATCGACAACACAGGCTTCTACCAGGCGCCAAGCAATCCAGGCGACTTTACCGTGATTGCAGCGAGCACGGTCGACCCGAGCAGAACCGGAACCGCGCAAGTCCACGTTTTGCCGGGCGTCATTGTGACCGTCAACCCTCAGAGCGTGACCCTGGCGAAGGGACAGCAGTTCCAGTTTTCGGCAACTGTCGAGAACGCCACCAATCCAGCGGTGGAGTGGAGCATCCTGGTGCCAAACGGGGTCGATGGGGGAACGATCACTCAGACGGGGCTCTACACCGCACCACAGCAGAATGGCATCTATAACATCATGGTAGAAAGCGTCGAGGACCCCGATCATGGTTGGGACCTCGCGACCGTTACCGTCCAGTAACACGATTTCGTCGAGCGGCCAAAGCCCATCGACCGACAACATAAGAAGACGAACATGCGAAAGACCCTGGCGATTGGCTCCTGCATTGCAGCGCTGCTGGCATCGATTTCCGTCCGAGCCCAGCTCAACGACCCCGAAATCTTTCGGGACCAAAAGACTGGGAGCGCCCCCTTGGAGCGAGGCGACCGGCCATCGCCGACATCCGAGGTGATTGTGTGCCTGCGCAGCGGCGTTAATCCCTATCGGTTTGCCCAACTGCACAGAATGCGATTTGGATATGCGCTTAGAGGAGTCAAGGACACCTATGTGTTCAAGCTCGGCTCTGTGCTGGCGGCGGAGGAGTTTCAAACGATTGCGAAAGGCGACCCGATGGTCCGCAGCTGCTACAACAACGCCCGCGCGGCGAATAAGAAGTTCGGCTTCACGCCGAATGATCCGTTCTTCTTCAATGGCAATCCGACGGCCGCGTTTCCCGGGCAGTGGTATCTGGTGAATTCGACCGGTCTCGATGCGCACGTGCAAGGCGCCTGGGACCGCGACCTCACAGGGTCCGGTGTCGTTCTGGGTCTGGTCGACGACTGCCTCCAAACGACACATCCAGACCTGGCCCCGAACTATTCACCCTCGAACAGCTTTGACTTCGGTCAAAACGACGGTGATCCAGACCCGGTCAATGCGACCGACCAGCACGGCGTGTCCGTGGCGGGTGTGGCTGCGGCGCGGGGCGGTAATGGAATCGGCGTATGCGGCACAGCGCCGTTTGCGGGATTGGCCGGGCTCCGAGTCGACTTCGAAACCCAAACAGTAGCGATGTTCGTGAACGCCACGCTCTATCACAGCAGCGGCGGCGACACGACGATCAAGGTCAAAAACCACAGCTACGGCCAAAGTCCGCCCTATGGCGACGCCACGGCGGAATCCAATGCCTGTGATCAGTCCGCCCAGAGCGGCACTATCCACGTTTTTTCGGCCGGTAACGAACGAGGGGACGTAAAGGGTGGCGAAGACTCCAACAAAAAAATGCCCCAAAACAACCCGTCGGTGATCACTGTTGCTGCCCTCGCCAGCAACGGCAAATACGCTCCTTACAGCTCATTTGGGGCCAACGTTTTTGTGACGGCGCCGTCGAGTGGAAGTGGCACCCTGAGAATCGTAACCACCGACCGAATGACGAAGACGTTCGGCTACAACGGCAACGGCGACACCTTCCCAGACCCGGATTACACGAGCCTCTTCGGGGGCACATCCTCTGCGGCTCCGGTGGTTTCGGGAATCATGGCGCTCGGCAAGCAGGCGCAGCCCGCGCTGAACGGACGCTTTGCTAAGCACATCCTGGCAATGACCAGCACTGTCGTCGATCCGAGCGACAATACGGTCGCTAGCGACGGAGGATGGCGGACGAACGCCGCCGGCTATCACTTCAATCAGAACTACGGATTCGGGCTGATCAATGCGGACCAATTCACGCAAGTGGCCACCAATTATTCCGGCGTGACACCGCTGGAGACCGAGTCGATTGGAACCCAGAACGTCGGAGTCCAACTGCCGGACAACGATCCGAATGGCGTATCCCGGTCCTTCACAATCAGTTCCTCGACGCCGCTCGAAGAGGTTCAGGTCTACCTCAATGTGACCCACACCTTCCGGGGCGATGTCGAGGCGTATTTGACTTCCCCAAGTGGGACAACCAGCAGACTGATGCTCCACACCGGCCAAGACAACGGCGACTCCATCGACTGGACGTTTGAGTCAAATGCGTTTTGGGGAGAGAATCCCCACGGCCTCTGGGTGCTGAACGTTCGCGACGTCGCACCCGGCGATACGGGCACCTGGAATTCCTTCGACTTCGGCGTTCGGATGGGAAAGCTGATCGCAAACCAAGGAACCGTCGGTTCGGTAACACTGAGCCCAGGCGCCGTCTACGGGGGATCGAAAACTCGGCTGTCCTGCACGGTCACGCTTACTCAACCGGCTGGTCCAGGAGGACAGAAGGTCAATCTGTCGAGTTCAAACACTTCAGCACTCAGCGTTCCGGCCAGCATCACCGTAAATGAGGGGAGCACTTCGGCGACATTTCAGGTTCAGCATCGGGCGGTTTCAAGTCCCAGCAGCGTCATGGTAACGGCGACCATCGGAGGGTCTTCGGCGGCGGCCGGAGTGAGCATCCTGCCGAATCCAGTTAGGACCATCACTCTTTCTCCACGCCAAGCAGTCGGGGGCAGCTCAACCATCGTGAAGGCGACAGTTTCGCTCATCGGACCAGCCGGACCGAACGGTACGGTCGTCGTGCTTGGCACGAGCGATTCGGCGGTAGCCTCGACGCCACAGACCGTGCTCGTTCCGGCCGGTTTCTCGAAGATAAGCTTCGTGGTCACGCACCACACGGTCACATCGAGCCAATCAGTTCAGATTCGGGCAACCGCTAACGGAATCACCAAAGAGCGATCGCTCATCGTGAATCCCTGACGGGTGATGGCCGAAACGTCTCAGGTCATCGTTGTGGGCGCCGGTGCGGCCGGCATCATTGCCGCTTGGAAGGCCGCAACGATGGGCGCACGCGTCTTGCTTCTGGAGAAAACCCCGAGACTTGGCACGAAGATCTTGATCTCGGGTGGTGGCAAATGCAACATCACGCATGACGGTCCGATCGAAGACCTCCTGAGGGCATTCCGCGCAAACGAAGCTCGATTCCTAAGACCGTCGGCTTATCGGTTTCCGAACACCGAGATCATTCGACTATTGGAAGAACGCGGGCTCGAGGTCTACACGCGCCCAGATGGCAGGATATTCCCTGTCGTGCAAACCGCCAAAGACGTTGTCGCCATTCTTCGCGGACTCTTGGAAGAAGCCGGGGTCGATGTGCGGCTAAGCCACTCGGTAACCGGGTTGGTCACCAAGGGGAGTAGTGTCGTGGGGGTGCTCTGTGGTGAGAGCGCTGTCAAAGCCTCATCGGTGGTGCTCTCGGTCGGCGGGAGTTCGTATCCCAACAGCGGCACTACCGGCGATGGCTGGAAGTGGGCCAAGGCGGTCGGCCACCGCATCGTGCCTGTTCGAGCGGCGCTAGCGCCCATGGATACCGACGTTCCATTCGGCAGATTTCCTGGCGTGGCGCTGCGGGAATGCACACTGAAAGCTCGACAGGACGGCAAGGAAATTGCGCGCTGGCACGGCGATCTGTTGTTTACGCATCATGGAGTGTCGGGTCCCTGCGCCCTTGGGATTAGTCGTGAAGTCGCCGAGCGGAGGGGTTCAAGCTCAGTCACGCTCGAGGTCGATCTCGTCCCAGACATGTCATTCGAAGAGCTAAGTCGAGAGCTGATCGAACGCTGCGTGGCCCACCCGGTCAAAAGTGCGGCGTCGCTCGTCGAAAAGAGACTGCCATCTACGCTCGTCGACCCGTTCCTTTGCTCCCTTGAGCTGAATCCCAAGATGCCCCTCGGACAGATGACGAGGAAGAGTCGAAACAAGGTATTGGAGGCGCTAAAAGCCTGGCAACTTGGAGAAGTGACCGGGGTGCCCCTGGCAAAAGGGGAATGCGTTTCCGGAGGCGTGTCGCTCGATGAAGTCGAACCCAAAACGATGCGCTCCCTGAAAGCAGATGGACTCTATCTTTGCGGAGAAATGCTCGACATCGCGGGCCCTGTGGGCGGCTATAACCTGCAGGCTGCGTTCTCAACCGGTTTCGTTGCCGGTGAGTCCGCAGCCCTAGCGGCGCTGAGCGAAAGGTAACCTCGCCGAACATGAGACCCCCAACGCGGGCCATACACTGCGGCCAAGAAGAGGGGCCGAACGCGCCGCTCGCTCCGTCGATCCATGTCTCGACGACCTTCGAATGGGAGAGCTTCGACGCCGAACCGCATTTCATTTACGGCCGCTACACGAACCGCAATCGAGAGATGCTCGAAGAGACGCTCGCCGCCCTCGAGAACGCCAAATTTGCGACGGCCTACGGCAGCGGCATGGCGGCCATGAATGCGGCGCTAAGCCTAGCCCAAGCGGGCGATCGCGTGCTGATCGCCAACGATGTTTACGGTGGCACACAGACTTTCGGTGAATGGCTGCTGCCTCGCCAAGGAATCGAATGGGGGGCGTTCGATATCGCCGACGTCCCTGGGCTCACATCTGCTCTCGAACGGAAAACCAGACTCATCGTATTCGAGTCGCCGACCAACCCGACGATTCGCATCGCCGACATTCGTCACATCTCCGACGTCGCCCATCGAGCGGGTGCGCTGTGCGTCTTTGACAATACGTTTGCAACGCCTTGCCTGCAAAACCCACTCGATCTTGGAGCCGATGTCGTCATGCACTCCACGACCAAGACTCTCGGGGGCCACAGCGACGTCCTTGGCGGCGCATTGCTCACAAACGACCCAGACCTTCAGGCGCACTTCGTTCGCTATGCGAAAGTCGCTGGAGGAGTCCCAGGGCCGTTCGATTGCTGGCTCACGTTACGGGGAATCCGATCGCTCTTTCCACGAATGAAGATGCAGTGCGAAAACGCTCTCTCGATCGCAGAGTTCTTGCGTCGGCACCCGAGAGTCAGCCGGGTGCACTATCCGGGTCTCCCTTCCGATCCCGGCCACGAGCTGGCTCGCACGCAAATGAAGGCATTCGGGTCCATGTTGGCGTTCGGCGTCGACGACAGCAAGGAAGCTACATTGGCGTTCGCCGAGAAATGCAGGATATTCCGACTCGCAGCCAGCCTTGGCGGATGCGAGTCGAGCCTGTCATATCCTCCAGTCCTCTCTCATGCGGCACTTCCAGAGGAGGAGCGGATTCGACGCGGAATCACGCCGGATCTCCTTCGAGCGAGCATCGGACTCGAAGCCGTCGAGGATCTCCTCGAGGACTTGGAGCAAGCTCTTCGGTAATGCCGACGATTTCTCGGAACTTCACGGTTCCGGACTCCCGTAGGCTTGGTTGACCTTCATCAAAAGATGTAGCAATACTTCCTTCTCAACACACACACTCACATTCCCTCGCCGACGCACACTCAGGCGGGGGATTTTTTGTCAGAACCCTCCCCTTGTTCCGAGGAACGAGAAATTGGTGGTGGGCAGGGTGGAGGTAAAAGACTTGAACATGAACCGCCGCGAATTCCTGGCAGGCACCGCCGCAGTCGCCACAGCCACAGCCCTCAAACCCACCTCCATCCTCGCAGCGTCCGCCGACTACGACATCGTCATCCTCAACGGCCGAGTGATGGACCCGGAATCCAACACTGACTCTATCCGAAACATCGGCATCTCCGGCGGCACGATCGAAGCAATCGAAACCAGAGAGCTCACCGGCAAGAAAACCATCGACGCCAAAAGCCTCGTCGTCGCCCCAGGTTTCATCGACCCCATCGCCCACGGCCAAGACCTTGAAAACAATCGCCTCCAGGCTCTCGACGGAGTGACGACCGCTCTGCAGCTCGAGTCGGGTGAAGACGATGTCGACGCCTTTTACAAAGAGCGCGAGGGCCAGCGAATGCTCAACTACGGCTGCAGCGCAGGTCACGCCAGAGCCCGCACCAAAATCATGGGAGCGGACGCCGAATACAAGCCTCCCACCGACCAACAAATCCAAGACATCAAAGCCGAGCTCGAAAGAAACGTCAACCAAGGCGCGATTGCCTGCGGATTCGGCTTGGAATACATGCCCGGCTCATCCCATTGGGAGATCCTCGAGATGTTCCGCGTCGCCGCCAAGCACGGCGCATCTTGCCATGTCCACACGCGCTACGGCACGCTTCTCGAACCCGGCAGCGCAGTCGAAGGCCTTCAAGAAGTACTCGCCAATTCCGCCATCACCGGCGCGCCGCTGCACATGGTCCACGTCCCCAGCATGGCGCTCAAGCACACGCCCAAGCTCCTCCAAATGATCGGCGAGGCGCGCGCCCGCGGAATGGATGTCACGGCAGACTGCTATCCCTACACCGCATTCGGCACGGGCATCGGCTCGGCGGTGTTCGACCCCGGTTGGCAGGAGCGTTTCGGCATCGATTACCCCGACCTTCAATGGGCGAAAACAGGCGAGCGCCTGACGAAAGAAACATTCGAGAAATATCGCAAAGAAGGCGGCCTCGTCATCGCCCACGCCATCCCAGACGAAGCCGTGAAACAAGCGGTCGCCAGCAAGCTGACCTGCATCGGCAGCGACGGCTCGCTCGAAAAGGGCGTCGGCCACCCGCGCACCTCCGGCACCTTCAGCAAAGTGCTGGGCCACTACGTCCGCGAGGAAAAGGCGCTCAGCCTCATGGACGCGCTGCGCAAGATGACGCTCCTCACCGCCCGCCGCCTCGAAGCCCGCGCCCCGATGATGCGCAAAAAGGGCCGCATCAAGATCGGCGCCGACGCCGACCTCACGCTGTTCGACCCCGCCACCATCATCGACCACTCGACCTACACCGAACCCGCCAAGACCTCCACCGGCGTCCAGTTCCTCTTGGTGAACGGCGTGCTGACGGTCGAAGAAGGCCGCCTCATCGAGGAGGCGCGAGGGGGCAAACCGGTCAGGGCGAAGGTCGGAAGTTAGAGGACAGTGAGTATGTGGAGGATAATGAGGGGGAGGCGATGCATGCGTTTGCTTCCGCCACAGCCGCAAATTAGGATGCCTCAGTCGCGTCTGATTCCATCGCAAACGCAGATGAGGGAGCCGCAGATTCAGATGGAACTGCCGCAGTTGCGTCTGATTCCGAGCCGGAAGCAGATGATTCCGAGGCATCCGCGTCTGATTCCATCGCATTTGCAGACGAGGATGAGGCGGAAGCAGATGATTCCATCGCATTTGCAGATGAGGATGCCGCATCCGCGTCTGATTCCAAGCCATCCGCATCTGATTCCACCCCATCCGAGCCCTCCGCCAAGGCAACTTTGAACCTTAGTGCCGCCCGAAATCCTCCGTGAATACACGGAGCGCGGACTTCAGTCCGCATTTGGATCGGCGACTTTTATGCCTCCGCCGATCCCCGGTGGAGGCGATCTTCACGCCCTACGGCCCCTTCCTCCCACTCACCCTCGCCAAATTCCCATTCCGAATGATCGGCTTGCCAAACGACGTCTCGCCGTCCTCCCCTCTGTCACCGGATGGAGATCGCCAATGCCCGTCTTTTCATTCCAATCCCCTCGTAGTCTGAGGACCCTTGCCCAGGCCCTACGATTGGACTCAACGATTGGCTCGGCTGCATTCCCCGTCGGGAGCTTTCCGTCCTATTGGGCGGCAAGGGCGCTTAGGCCATGGCCTCCAGATACTTCACTCCCGAACCCGTGTTAAAAAGTACGACTCGCTCCTTACCATTCAAAAACCCGCTTTCTTGCAGCTTGCGGGCAGCCGCCAGGGTCGCCCCGCCCTCGGGAGCCGCAAAGATCCCGGTATTTGCCCCGATCTCCTTGGCCGAAGAGATCATCTCCTCATCCGAAACGGTGAGCGCTGTTCCCCCAGAGGCCCGGATGAGGTCAAGCATGATGAAGTCGGCGATCGCCTTCGGAA
>JAYROD010000211.1:0-1607 GCA_041911835.1 Fimbriimonadaceae bacterium
CGATCTCGGCCAGGCGCTCGAGCCTGGACACTTCGCGGCGAGCGACCTCGTGTTCAGTGACCTCTTGAATGGCCACGGTCACTCCACCGCTTTCCATGGGTGTGGCGACGATCGACCAATATCTTCCACTCATCTCGTCGAAGGCTTGATGCGTGGCCCGTTGGCCGGAATTCGCGGATTGAATGGCAGATTCGAGGATGCCTTTGAGATATTTCGGTGCGCCGGTCAGATAATGCTGTAGGTCCTGGTCGCCTGTGAATACGCCGACAAGCTCTTGCGCAATCGGATTGCAATCGGTGATTTTCCCCAGCCGATTCACGACGATCAACCCGACGCCGACGCTGCTCACGACCGATTGAAGCTTCTCATTGGTCGTTCTGAGGTCGGCGGTGGCCATGTTCGTCTTGACAAAGAGGCGTGCGTTGCTGACCGCAAGCGCCACCTGGGAAGCGATGGACTCTGCGCGCGCCAAGTCGACTTCGCTGAAATCCGGCGTACCGGTCTCACGCGCAAGATTTAGCACGCCGAAACAGCCGGCGAGCGGCGTAAGAAGCGGGATCACCATCGAACTTCCGATGTCTTCCCTTCGCTGGAATTTGCCGGAAGTCATTCCCGGGAATCGGGAGGGATCGAGCACCAGCATGGGCTTCTCGTTGCGGATCGCGGTGCCGGCGATACCGGAGCCACGCCTGAGCTTCGCGCCCATCGGAACCCTGGACAGAGTCCCCGAGGTACCCGCGAGATCGAATTCCTCGCTGCCTTCATGCCCGAGAAATATCGATGCGCCCGAAGCTCCGAAGAGCTCCGAGCAAAGCGCGAGCATCCGATTGAGATACGCTTCAAGCCCTTCCCACTCGCCTGCCCGCGTCAACTCGAATAAGCGCCAGACGTCGGGCGTTTCCCCATTTGCCGCTGCCATTCCAAGTTCATTGTCGGCATCGGAGGGCCGCTCCAGCAGACCTTTCTGACCATACTTGAACATGACCAATCGCCTGGCAAAGGAAGGTTCGCCATACCTGCTTCAACATCAACACAACCCCATCGATTGGTTTCCATGGGGTCCGGAGGCGTTTGATAAAGCTCAATCGGAGGACAAGCCGATCTTTCTGAGCATCGGCTATAGCTCATGCCACTGGTGCCACGTCATGGCGCATGAATCATTTGAAGACGAAGCGGTTGCGAAGGTGCTCAATGAGCGCTTCGTCAGCATCAAAGTGGACCGCGAAGAGCTTCCTCATGTGGACGAGGCTTATATGATGGCCGTGCAGCTCGCCACGGGACGTGGTGGTTGGCCCATGACGATCTTCGCTACTCCCAATTTGAAGCCGTTTTTTGCAGGGACCTACTTTCCGAAAGAGGATCGTGGACAATATCCCGGATTCTCGACGCTCATTCGAAGCGTCAGCCACGCCTGGGCTGATAGGCGGGAAGAACTGCTTAAGAGCGCCGATGAGTTTGCCGTGGAATTGTCCAGACAGCTCACCCAACGCCCTCCGGCAATGACCGTTGAGGATCCTGGGAAGCTATTCGAAATCGTGATGGAGCAGCTCCACGAGACATTTGACATGGAGAATGGGGGCTTTGGCGGTGCGCCCAAGTTTCCGCCG
>JAYROD010000212.1:0-3958 GCA_041911835.1 Fimbriimonadaceae bacterium
CGCGAAGTCGATCTGGGTAGCCCGCGGATCGAGTACGGCAAGCTTGTTAACGCCGTCGCCGCCCGTTCCGGCATAGTTGTTATATTTTGTCAGGATCAGATAAGGCGATGAGCCCAAGTAAGAGGGCACGCATGAGCGATTGACGACCGTCGCCGTATCGTCCCAGCCAAATGCTCCCGGGATCTTGGTCTGATTGAGATACAGGTTGTAGTGCAGCATGAACCCACGCGAGCGATTATAGGGATTGCCCATCACACCGAAGTAGACGTCGCCATCTGGTCCAACCATGGGCGAAGCGGTGCCCTGCTCGGGAAGTCCCGCGTCGTTGCTGTTTCGCGGATCTTTGAGCCGGACTCTGGTCATGGGAGTCATCGCCGCCGAATTGATGAGCACGAGGTACCCGTAGCCGCCCCCGGTGAACGCCTCATAAAGAAGTCCGTTGTTGATCCCGATGACAGGGGTGGAGTTCATCACGCACCGCGAGATGTTTGGATCATTTGCGGCCTGAGATGCCTTGAGCCACTTTGTCTGGAGCAGGTTGCTGATCCGGACGATCCCGCCTTGGAGGCCAAGCGGAGTGTTCCCCAGCACCATAAAACCAAAGTACACGTTGCCTTCGGAATCGGCAGAGATGGGCGTGTTGATTTTGACGTTGGAGTTGTAGATCGCCTGGTTGGCATTGTAATTGGCTAAGCCATAGAAGCAGATCCGTGTGACGGCGGAATTCGGATTGTCCGCGTCGTCCCGCATGAGAACGGTGCCCCCGGCTCCTGGCGTGAAGATTCTCCACTTAAGCGAGTTGGGAGTCTTCGCAAGGGTGCTGCCGCAACTTGGAATCCAGCCTTGCGGCGGCCGCGAATAGTCCGTGTTCTCAGTGTAGAGCAAAGCGCCGTCGAGCCCACGCCGCGCCTCGAGTTTGAACCCATCAACCGCCCCGGTTTTCACGGTCACGATGACGTTGTTCTGCGGCGTGATCAAGGGTGTTCCATAGTGAATTAAGAGCGAATTCCCGAAGTACTGGGGATTCAGGTCGACCGGACAGGACCATCGAATGGTGTCAATGTCCTTTGCATAAGCCTGCGATTGTCCGGTGTGCTGGTAGTTGCCGCCATAACAGAACCAGCCGTAGCTTGTGACGACGGCATGGGCCGATGATCCAGCGGCCAAGATGACAAGTCCTCCCAGTATCTTCGAGCCCAATTTTTGGCCCGAATGAGCAGTAAACACGATAACAGTCCTCCGTACGAATGGTCCAGTAATCACCGACGCCGCGCAGACGAAGTTCGTTCGCGGCCGGAGGGCAGGACATGCCCGCACGGATTTTCGCCGACCTGCCCCAAGTCTCCTCTATTGAATTCCGAAATGCTCGGAATAACGACGGAACAGGTTATGCGCGGCGGGGTAGCAGGAATGAGGCGACATGAAATGGGGGAATTCGAACGTGATCAACTTTTCCGCAACCTCCGATGCCGCATCCATCTTGAATCGGAGTCGTCGCCAGTCGGCCGGAGGAAACTTGATAGGCATGTCGCGATCGAAGCTTTCGATGTTTGACCAAATGGTGATCCCGTGTTTCTGTCCTAGTTCGGCGATGCCCTGAGTGAATTGCGGCAGTTCCTGGTAGTGGACCTGGCCGTCCTGGAACGCGCAGATATCGAAGCTGCCTCGGGTGGCGTCGAAAATGCGATCCCAATGCTCAAACGATTCTTCTATCGTCAGGGCGTTTTCGCCCGATTGCTTCGCGCCCTGGGGGTACGGAGAGATCAGTACCGGGACGTCTCTTAGCGTCTTGCAGTGCCCGCCAATCGCGTTTAAGAGTTCAATGATGTGAGCGTCATTCTTGCCGGTCTCATGGCTGAGATACCAGCCTTTGAACGAAGGATGGTGGCCGTAGCGGCCGATCGCTTCGTCGAGAAACGACCGATTCAAATCAACTTCCTTCCACCACGAGCGCCTGTGCCAGTAGAAGCCCGAGTCGTAGGTCCCCAGATACATCGAAAGGCCGAATTCGTCGGCAAGCGAATAGAACAGCTCACCAAGGTCGTCGTACACTGGGAGCAGCTCGGGGATCGCCTTAGAGGGAAAGATGCACTTGTTCTGGTAACCGGCCCGAATGATGATGAGGGTGTCGATCCCAATCCTCGAATACAGTTCGAATTCCCGGCGCCATTCGATCGGACCCCAATTCTGCGAAGGGATGTCATGCGTGATCTCATCCAAGAATGTCCCGGTGATGCGGAGTGACTGTGCCATACAACTATTCGAAAAGGCCGGGATTGGGTTCTGCGGCCTTGGGCGGAGCAATGCCGAGATGCCGGTAAGCGGCTTCGGTAGCCGTCCTTCCCCGAGGGGTGCGCTGGATGAGGCCTTGTTGGAGGAGATAAGGCTCGTAAACGTCCTCGATCGTGCCTGCATCCTCACCTGTGGCGGCGGCGATCGTTTCAAGGCCGACAGGTCCACCGCTGAATTTTTCGACGATCGTGCTCAGAATCTGCCGATCGAGCCGGTCGAGACCAAGCTCATCGACCTCGAGCGCACGAAGCGAAGAGTCAGCGATTGCCAGGGTGATCGTCTCGAGCCCTTCGACTTGGGCGAAGTCGCGAACCCTCCTGAGCAGTCGATTCGCGATGCGGGGCGTTCCACGAGATCGCCTCGCAATCTCTCGGGCCCCCTCGGACTGGATCGAGAAACCCAGAATCCCTGCCGAGCGTGAGAGGATCTCGTAAAGGGCATCTCCATCATAAAACTGAAAGTGCGATACGATCCCGAAGCGATCGCGAAGCGGGCCGGTCAGGAGGCCTTGGCGAGTGGTCGCTCCGACGATTGTGAACGGAGGGAGTTCCAGTCTGATCGATCGCGCTGCGGGCCCTTTGCCGATCATGATGTCGACCTTACGGTCCTCCATCGCCGGGTAAAGAATCTCTTCGACGGGACGGCTGAGGCGATGTATTTCGTCGATGAAGAGGATCGCGCCAGCTTCGAGGTTCGTGAGGATGCCGACGAGGTCCCCGGGCCGCTCGATCGCCGGACCGCTCGTCACGTGGATCGTCGCCCCCATTTCATTAGCGATAATGTGCGCGAGGGTCGTCTTCCCGAGGCCAGGCGCGCCGTAAAGAAGAAGGTGGTCGAGGGGTTCGTCTCGCTGCGTCGCCGCCCTGAGGAAGATCCGCAGATTCTCCTTCAGTTTGGATTGGCCGATGAACTCCTCCATTCGCTTTGGGCGAAGAGACAGTTCGTATCCCGTGTCTTCCGTATGCAGCTGCGGATCGAGTTCGTCGCTGGGGGCTCTGCTCATCGTTTCAGGCTCCTCAAAGCCTCCTTAAGCTGTTCCTCGATCGTGTCGGCGGAGTCCCGGGCGGATGCCGCGGCGGATTCGGCCTCTTGACGTCTGTAGCCAAGAGCAAGCAGGGCGTCGACTAGTTCGTCCTTGGTTTCATAACGATGCACGGCGGCGCGCCCTCCGACCGAAACGGCGCGACTCATTAGCTCCTCTTCACGAATCTTGTCCTTCAATTCGAGAAGGATGCGTTCCGCCAGTCGCGGTCCGACGCCTGTGGCCCGGCAGAGCAGTTTGCCGTCCTGTATGGCGATAGCGCGCGAGGCAGATTCAGCACCCAGATCGCTGAGGATGGCGAGCGAGGTCTTCGGTCCGCAGCCCTTCACCTCGGTCAAGAGATCGAAAATCCGGCGCTCATAGGCATCGAGAAATCCGTAGAGCGTGACACTATCCTCGCGCACGACGTGCCGCACGTGGAGGTCGACTAGCTCGCCGATCGGGGGAAGCTGGAGGATAACGGCATCAGCGACCAACGCTTCGTAGCCCACACCACCGCAGTCGACGACGACACGCCCGCCGCCGGCCTCCAATAACTCGCCACGTAGCCGCGCGATCATGCGGAACAGGTTACCTCACGTCTACCTATCGAAAGGAAGCAGCCTAATTCGGTGGGCACAGTAA
>JAYROD010000213.1:0-5265 GCA_041911835.1 Fimbriimonadaceae bacterium
GATCAAGCTGACCAAAGATCACGGCAAGACCTGGGAGGATGTGACGATCCCGAACCTCCCCAATCCGACGCGAGCAGATATCTCTGCGATCGACGCTTCTCACCAGGAGCCGGCAACTGCTTATGTTGCGATCGATACGCACGGTACCGGCGACTATTCCCCCAGCTTCTATCGCACGCATGACTTCGGAAAGACCTGGACAAAAATCGTTCAAGGGTTGCCGGCGAACCAACCGAGTGGCAGCTTCTCTCGCGTTATTCGAGCCGACACCAAGGCGAAGGGACTGCTCTTTGCAGGCACGGAGTCTTCGGTCTTCGTCTCCTTCGACGACGGCGACCACTGGCAGCCGTTCACGCTCAACCTGCCGAACACTTCTTATCGCGACATGGTTGTGAAAGACAACGACCTCGTCGTCGGCACCTATGGTCGGGGCTTCTGGGTGCTCGATGACATGTCGCCGCTCAGAGAAATTGCGGCTTCGAGTTCATTTGGATCTGCGCATCTATTCAAGCCGGGCGAAGCGATTCGGGTTCGGAGGAACGTGAACGGCGACACGCCGTTTCCGCCTGAGATTCCGCATGCTCTCAACCCACCGCCAGGGGCGCTCATCTACTACTACCTTGGCTCAAAGCCGGCCGGCACGATCTCGTTGGAGATCAGCGATTCGTCCGGAAGGGTCGTCCGACACTTTTCGAGCGCTGCGATTCCTCCGCTCTCCGAGCCGCCCCCTCCCGTTCCGGATTTCTGGCTTGGACTTCCACAGCCGATGCCTACAGAGGTTGGAACGAATCGAATCAACTGGGACCTGCGCTACGACAGCCCTGAGGCATTCAGCCACAGCTTTGAGATCAACGCGAACCCTGGCCTGACCCCACCGTCGCCAGAGGGACCGTTGGTGCCGCCCGGAGTCTACAAGCTGGTACTCAAGGTTGACGGGAAGAGCTTCGAACAAACCGTTGCCGTCAAAAACGACCCTCGTTCTCCGGCAACATCTGCCGATCTGCAAAGAC
Source organism: Fimbriimonadaceae bacterium (assembly GCA_041911835.1). Taxonomy (GTDB): domain Bacteria; phylum Armatimonadota; class Fimbriimonadia; order Fimbriimonadales; family Fimbriimonadaceae; genus JAYROD01. Next base: position 1,011 of record JAYROD010000213.1, read on the forward strand.
AGGCCGAGCTTCAAGCGAAGCTGTATGATGCCGTGGGTTCGGCGTGGAATGGCTATCATCAGGCAGCCGAAATGCGTCAGGCCATCGCGTCGATCCTTAAATCGAGTCCGGCAAAGGACGTTGAAACAGCCGCCAACGAATTCGACACCAAGGTGTCGTCGATCCAGGGCTCAGCAGGTGGTGGTCGCCGGTTTGGTGGTCCGCCTCCGGCAGCTGGCGCCGCTCGGCCGGCGCCGACGTTTTCCAGGATGCATGGAGAATTTCTGAGGCAACTTGCAACGCTTGACTCTGCGGACATGGCGCCGAGCGAAACAGTCCTTAAGATATTCGCCTCAGCCTGGGCCGACTATAAGGCGCTTGCGGAAAATTGGAGGACCCTCAACGAGAAGGACTTGGTCGCATTCAACGCATTGCTCGCCAAGAACAACCTCAAGCCACTGTCGGCTGGAACGCTGCTCGTGCTTCCCCAGACCCGGTAGGGGGTTGTGCGTGCGACGATCGACTCGAAAACCGGGCGGGCCCATGCAAAATGGGCCGGTCGGAAGTTGAGTTGGCCGGTTCTCTTCCATACTCGTAGAAGAGTCCCAAGGCGCCAGCGAAATGTTCCATACCGAATCTCACCGAACCGAGCACATCGGCTGGCTTCGAGCCGCCGTGCTCGGCGCGAACGACGGATTGATTTCCACGAGCAGCCTGGTCGTCGGTGTTGCCGCGGCTGGGAGTTCCTCGAACGCCATCCTCATCTCTGCGCTGGCGGGCACCGTTGCGGGTGCGCTTTCGATGGCAGCGGGGGAATATGTCTCCGTGAGCTCGCAGAGCGATACAGAGGGGGCGGACCTTGCCCGCGAAAAGAGGGAACTGGCGGAAGACCCAAATTCGGAGCATGCCGAATTGGCGAAGATTTATGTCGACCGTGGCCTCGATGCAAAGCTCGCCGATGAGGTGGCTACACAACTGATGGCTCATGATGCGCTTGGGACGCACGCTCGGGACGAGTTAGGAATGTTTGAGTCGACTCGTGCCCGCCCGCTGCAGGCGGCGATCTCATCCGCGGCGGCATTCGCCATCGGCGCAGCTCCGCCGGTGCTTTTCGCGGCGCTCCTCCCTGCGCGAAACCTGACCTCGATCTTGATTGGATCCTCGATCGTTTTGCTGCTTGTTCTCGGGGCTGTCGCTGCGCGATTGGGCCGCGCCCCACTGCTCAAAGGCGCAGTTCGCGTCGCGTTTTGGGGGGCCGTCGCGATGGCCTGCACTTTTGGGATCGGACGCCTGTTCGGTACGACCGTGTAGCGGGGCCGCCCCCTGATTCTTCGCTCTCCCTGGTGGAGTTGGTGGAGATGATGGGATTCGAACCCACGACCTCTGCAGTGCGATTGCAGCGCTCTCCCAGCTGAGCTACATCCCCACGCGGCATTCGAGTATACCGGGCGTATCGTTCTGCGAAGCAGGTTCTAAGACGACTGCGCCACAGCGGCGAGCGATCCGACTTGGCTGGGAAACCGCTCATTGCTCAAGAATCCATGCGCGAGGAGCAGTGTGTGGAACAGCCTGAGGCCCTCTATGTGGCGCGAACTCAGTTCGAAATCCATGATCTTCCTCAGGTAATGATCGACGCGCTCGGTCGGAATTCCTGAAGTTTCCGCAGCGCGAGGAATGATGGAATCGAGGTGCTCGATCCCCCAACGCTTGCTTTCATTGAGCTCGGATACGAGTTCACTGGAGAGGCGCTTGTTGCCAATCCACAGGGCCCAGACGAACGGCAGCCCCGTGAGCGCAAACCACTCCTCGCCAAGGTCCAGAACCTTCAGCCCGGTGGCATCGGCGCTCATGCCTTTGTCTCCGATCAGCACGCAGGCGTCGCACGAATTGAGCATGGAATTCAATTCCGGTTCCATCTGCACGCACTCGACCGATGCGCCGTAGCGCTCGCGCAAGACGATTTGCGCCAAACGGTTGCTCGTGAGCGAGCTTTGATCGAGAGCCAAGGTTCGGATATGCACTGGGTGAACCTTGCTGAAGAGCCGCACGCTCTGCACTTGGCCGAACGTGCTAATGGAGACTCCTTCGGCGAAGGTCCGATCTGGGGTCGCCAGCGCGTCAAAGCTCGAGGCGAGCACGGCTTCCGCAGATCCCGAATCGAGGAGCGCCGGCAGTCGCGAAGGCACGTCATAGATCACTTCGATATCTGTGGGCGGCCCAAAGTGAAAGCGATCGACGATCGGCTTCGCATTAACGTAGGGAACACAACCTATGACCTTGCGCATTGCAGTACTTCCGTTCTACCCGCAATGGGCCACTCGACCCGGGCTGGGTTAAAATCGTGCCGTGCGGATTTTGCAGGCGGTAGCTGACGGAAGGCCAGGTGGCGGCACGACGTTGGTCCTCAGCCTGATTAAGCACCTTCTCCAAAAGGGGGAAGACGTTCACGCGTTGGGCCAACGCGATTCCTATTTTACAGCCGAAGCGATCCGCCTTGGAGCCAGCGTCCATGAGGCCGAGTTTTGGAGGGGGCGGTTCGATCGCGCGTCGGCTAAGGAGGTGGTGGCAACGATCCGGGGGGTGGCGCCCGAACTAGCCCATTTTCACGGCGGAAGAGTCGCGTTTCATGCGATGAAGTCGATTACCAGTCACGAATATAGTTCAATTTACACCGTCCATGGCTTTCACTTCTATCAAAAGAACGCGCTGTTGAGGAAGCTTGCGATTCTGGCGGAGGCTCGCATCTGCCGAATTGTGAATCACGTCGTATTTGTGTGCGAGGATGATCGTCGTCTCGCCAAGCAGTTGGGAATCCTCCCGCCGCAAAAGCCGTCGAGCGTCATCTACAACGGCTTCGATCCAACCGGACTTCCAGAACCCGTCCAACACGACCCCCGGAAGGTCAGCTACCTCGGACGCCTGAATCCCCAAAAGGATCCGCTGCTGATGGTTCAGATAGCCGGCTTTTTGGCGAGGTTGGGTTTGAAGACGACGCTGATTGGGGGCGGCGAGATGGAGCCGGAAGTTGCCCACCGCGTCAAGGAAATGCACTTAGAGGACTTCGTTCGGGTGACCGGAACGCTCCCCAGAGAGCAAGCGCTCCTCGAACTTGCGGACTCATTCGCGTTCGTGCTGCCCTCGAAATGGGAAGGATTCCCGATTTCGATCCTTGAAGCCATGGCGCTTGGCGTGCCCGTTGTCGCGTCGGCAGTCAACGGAGTCCCAGAGGCGATAGTGGATGGCGAGACCGGGCTTCTCATTCGCTCTCGTTCGGCCGAGGATTTCGCCGCGGGTGTTCAGCGGCTGGTCGAAAGCGAGACGCTTCGCGAATCGATCGTGGCTGCAGCCAGACAAGAGGTGATGGAGAAGTTTTCCCTTGCGCGTTGCATGGCGGAACACGATAGGCTCTACGCTGGATTGGCCGGCTAGCTTGGGCTGGGCTTGCGAGCGATGGCCACGACGCTGCTTCCCCACGGCAATCGAACCGTCAGGATGAGGGAAGCCTCGACGTCTTGCACCCAAATGAGAAACCGGTTCAGCCAGCGTGGGAGGTCTGGGAGCGATACTTTCGCAGGACCACGCTTGAGCTTGTCAAGCAGCCTCACGATGACGACAATCGGAAACAGAAAGAACACGCTGTAACTGATCTTGTCGACGATGAACCCTGCCGATTCCAGTCTGGATTTCATTTCTTTGAGCGTGTAGCGACGCTTATGCATCAGCGCGACGTCATGGGGTCCCCATAGCCAACGATAGGCCGGTACGCTCAAGATAAGCGATCCGCCAGGCTTCAGCGATCGGAACGTTTCGGCGAGCGCCCGTTTGTCTCCTTCGATGTGCTCGAAGATGTCGAGCGCGATTGCGGCGTCGAATGTCCCCGTTTGGAACGGAAGCTGTTCGCCGTCACCTAGAGCCAGCCGTTTTGACCCTCGTTTCGAACAAAACTCGAGCGCCAGCCCGAATCGGTCCAAGCCTATCGCCTCTCCGCGATCCTCCAGTGCCTTGAGCACGACCCCGGTTCCGCACCCGACATCGAGGATGGAAGGCGAATTGCCCGACGAACCCAGCGCCTTGTCGAGCAGCCGCAGGGCCAAGCGGCGACGCCCCACGAACCACCAATAGGTGTCCTCGTGCTCGAAAAGCCGAGCGTACTCCTCAGCCTGCACGCTTCTCCAAACGCCGCTTCCTTCCCATGAATCGGAGCCGCACGAGATCGAATAGCGCCTTCGGAACGTCCCTCCAAAGTTTCACCTTCGAGCCTTCCTGGTGTGACCAC
>JAYROD010000214.1:0-5386 GCA_041911835.1 Fimbriimonadaceae bacterium
CCTGATTCAGCACAATTAGATCATGGAATTCGTCATTGTCGAGGTCCCCGAATCCACCGCGCTGACGCGGCAAGCCACCTGCTCTCATGCCGACCTCGGCCCGACAATCTCCCAGCTGTTCGGAGAGATCATCAGTGCAAATCCAGACGCCGAACTCGTCGACGCTGCATGTCTCTACTACCTCGATTGGCGCACGGATGACTGCCAAATCGAAGGCGCACTTCCAGTCGATATGGGAACAGATGCAGGTGCAGGTTCGACGTTAAAGACTTATCCTGCCTGCAAGGCCCTTCAAGGTACATACACTGGCCCGTACGAAGGGCTCGCGGACGCTTGGATGCAGGCTTGGACCTACGTACAGGACAATGGCCTAAACGCATCAGGCACGCCGTGGGACCGATACGTCACCGATCCGGGCGAAGAGCCGGATTCAAGCAAATGGATCACGGAGATCTACATACCGGTTATCGTCCCGAAGATCGGCTGAAACCGGTCCCAACCACAAGCGGTAACCTCGATCGGTGAACTGTCCCCGGTTCGAAATCGACCCCGATATCAAAAAGGCTTCCACGCCTCCGAGTATTTTCTATACGGACGAAGGCACGTTCGAGCTCTCCAAGGACCGCTTGTTTGCTCGGTCCTGGCAGTTCATCGGAGATCTCGGCTCGGTCCGCGTGCCCGGACAGGTTCTCCCGATGACGCTGCTCGAAGGTTGTCTCGACGAGCCGATCGTCATCACGCGGGACATGAGCGACCAGGTTCATTGTCTTTCAAACGTCTGCACGCACCGAGGCAATCTGGTCTGCGAGGGCTCCACGAATGAGCGCTTTCTGCGTTGTCGCTATCACGGCCGCCGGTTTGGCCTCGACGGTACGTTCGAGTTCATGCCGGAGTTCGAGGGCGTCGAGGGATTCCCTGATGAAAAGGACAACCTGGCTCAAATTCCACTGGGGGCATGGGACAAGTTCCTGTTTGCATCATTGAATCCGTGTTATGAATTTGGGGAGTTCATTGCGCCGATGAAGGAGCGCGTCGGCTGGCTCCCGCTTCACGAGTTCCTGTTTCGTCCGGACCGCGCCCGCGACTATCTGGTCAAGGCCCATTGGGCTCTCTACTGCGACAATTATTTGGAGGGTTTCCACATTCCCTTCATTCACAATGCTCTCGCCGCTACCCTCGACTACGGAAGCTACCGCACGGAGCTTTTTCGATATGCGAACCTTCAAGTTGGAGTCAGCAAGGGGGGCGAAGACGTGTTCGATCTGCCGGAAGACTCCCCGGATCACGGAGAACAGATTGGGGCCTATTACTTCTGGCTCTTTCCCAATCTCATGTTCAACTTCTATCCGTGGGGGCTATCTATCAACGTCGTACAGCCTCTCGGGCCGTCCCTCACAAAAGTGTCGTTCCTCCCCTATGTCTGGCGCGAGTCACATCTCCACCAAGGGGCGGGCGCAGATATCGACCGAGTCGAACGCGAGGATGAAGTCGTCGTCGAACTCGTGCAGCAAGGGTTGCGCTCTCGCATTTACAACCGAGGGCGCTACGCTCCGGTGAGGGAACTCGGAACGCACCACTTCCATCGACTCATCCAGGAATTCCTGTTCGACCGTCAGTAGCTGATGGTCCAAAGCGCCTGATCGATTCTCAGTTTCCAACCCACTGAGGCCCCCGCCTGTGTATACGCCAGACGGGCACGGACCGCCTTAGTGGTCGGTTCGATGAATCTCGAAACGCCTGAGGTCACGTCCACCTCCACCACCGTATCCACCAGATTCGCGGCGCGTGCATCCAAGGATTCGAACTGCTGAGTTGTGTAGTTGAACAGTTGGATGACCTGCGTCGCTGCCCCGCTGCTTAGACTTGATTCGACCTTGAATTTCAATTCGATGGGGACAGAACTCGGCGATGCGCTGGTGAACTCGACGGTCGCCCATCGCTTCGAACCGGATGTATTTGAAACCGGATTGACGATCGCCCAATTGTCATCTGAGCTGAAGAGCGATGCGAGGTTTCCGCCTCCGCTCTTTCCTGCGACTACAGCGTAAGTCGAAGGCGCGGTTGTGACAACCTGCGGTGTTACGTCCGCCAAATAGACGCCGCGTCCGTATGTCGCGACGATCAGGGTCGTGTCGTTGCGCCAGACGAGCTCATCGATCGGAACATTCGCCGGCCCTTCGTTCGAGGTTGACCAAGTCTGACCATCGTCGGCGCTGCTGAAGATTCCAAGATCAGTGCCTGCATAGAGCCGACCCGGCCTGAACCGGTCAAGAGCTAACGCGCTGATTGGCACATTCGGCAGCCGTCGCGGCGCTATGCCAGCGATGTCGGTCCAGGTCGCTCCACCGTCCGTTGTTCGCCAAAGATTCCCATCCGACCAACCCATATAAGCGACATAGACGCGGTTGGGATCGTTGCGGTCAATGCAAATCCGCCCGACCCATCTGCCCGGCATGCCGTTATCGACCCGGGTCCACGTCGGAGTCGTATTCGTCGCATCGGAAGACTTCCAAACCTGACCGTTGTTGTAGCCAACGTAAACGACCTCGGGATGCCCCTCGGCGACGGCGCATGTCGAGATATTGTAGGGTGAGTTTGGAGCGAAGTGGGACTGCCCAAGTCCGCCCTCATCTCCATCATTGCTGCCGATTGGGCCCTTGATGGCCGTCCAAGTCGGAGGCGACGACTTCACGTTGTTGGTCCGCCAGAAGCTCCGACAACAAGCATACATTCGGTTTGGCGTGTTGGGGTCGAGCATGAAGAACGGCATGAAATTGCAGAGAGTCATCGATCCCGCCTCGGTGATGCCACCCGTGATGCCGGTATAGCTGGTTCCCCCGTTGCTGCTGCGGCCCAGACCCAGATACTGCGATTCACCATAGAAGTAGTTGGAGTCTGTCGGATCCGAGGCACAGAATCCGCCATCGCCACCGATCACGTTTTTCGTCCAGCTCAAGACATTCCCAGAAAACCGATTGGTTCCGTTATCCTGTGCGCCGGCGATCATTACGTTGACAGTCGGATGCATCGCGGCGCCGTACATCTGCGTGACACCGAGGCTGTTGTTGAGATTGGTAACTGTGCTTCCATAGGCGTTGGTCGTCTTATAGATGCCCCCGTCTCCGCCAAAGAATAAACCTGTGACTGTGGTTCCGTTAAAGCCTGGCTGCTCGGCGATGACATGGTGATCGGAGTGAACGGCCGTAAACGTCGAGGCCAGTGTCGCGCCTCCGTCTGTGCTTCGATAGAGATTCACCGCACCCGCAATGAGTGTGTTTGAGTTCGTCGGGTCGACCCATAGGACGTTGTTATATGCCGAATAGGTCGTCACCGAGGACGCGGTACGCACCACCCACGTGTGCCCGTTGTCGGTGGATCGCCAGATCTTCATCGGATTGTTATTCAAGCTTCCGCCGAGGTCGCTCACAGACGCATACACGGTCCCAGGGGAGCTCTTCGCCCAACGCAGTTCTGTACGATGAGAGTTTGAAATTCCAGACGAATTCGTCCACGTTTGGCCGTTGTCCGAGGAGTAGAGGCATCCCGGATCGCCATGAATTCCCGCCACAACCATGTTATGGTCATTGGGGCTGATTTGCATGTCGTAACCCAATGCACTGGAGGTTTTCGTCCAGGTCAGCCCACCGTTTGTTGTTCGGAAGAGTCCTGAACTTGTCGCGGCCAGGATAATCTGCGTGTTGGTCGGGTCGATAGCAATCCTGTTGACAAAGTACCAATCGGAACCGGAGGTGCTACCCAACTGATTCCAGGTGTTCCCGCCGTCGGTCGACATGAAGATCCCTGCCCCGCGGATCGCCGCAGTGTTGCTCGAGCCTTCTTCGGTCTCGAAGAAGCCCTCTCCGGTACCTGCGTACATGACGTTTGGGTTGACAGGATCCATCGCCATGCATCCAATCGCCAAGGCCGGCAAGAAGTCGTTAACTGGACTCCAGCTTGTGCCACCGTTGGTCGTTTTCCAGATTCCCCCGCTCGTGGATCCCACCCACATTAGATTCGGATTGGTCGGGTTGATCAGGATCCCGCGCAAGCGTCCTCCGACATTTCCCGGGCCGTACCACGTGAAGGAGCTCGGACCGAAATCCGAATTCTCCGAGACACCCGCGAGCGCATCGCGCTGAGCCTTGGCCTTCAGGAGCGCATCGTCCGGCATCGTCCCGTCCTCATCCAGCCGCTGCTGAAATCGAGTCGCAGCCGCAATGTCTGGAAAATCCTGCTCTGCCTCGAGCATCGAAGGCGCTTTCTGCTGCGCCCGGTGCGTCGCGATACCGCCTGAGATGATCCATGCGCTCAACGCGCCGGCAGCCAACCAACCCATCCACCTACACAATCCGCTCATTGCCTTTCCTTTCAACCCAAAAACGCCTGAACGGTCCCACTTTGCCGCTCAAATCCCATCCGCCTCAACAGCGTATGTCAATTGCCTGACGAGTCATCGCCGCCTTGCCCCAAGCTGGAAGAAGGACCGCTCGCAGCCTTCTTAGCCCGCTCCTTGGCGGCATCCGCGACGCTTCCCCCTCCGGCCCCTTCGACGCTGTCCGTTCCCCCGACCGGCCCAAGCCCGCCCGCGGGTGGCCCGATCGGATGCACAGTTTCATTGCCTGTACTAGATCCAGTTGGTGCCGGACCGTTCTGAGCGTTCGGTGAAGCCGAATCCTGGATCCCTTTATCCGTGTTCGCTGATTTACAGGCAAGTCCGAGCGCGAGAATAGCAGTTGCCCCAGCGAGGAGCCGAAGAATACGAAGAGGTTGCGCCATTTTCATTTATCTTATCACTAGCCTGATCGAATGCCAAAAAAGGAAAGCCCTCCCGAAGGAGGGCCAACTGAAGAGGGGAGAAACAGACACTCTAGCAGGTTCATCCGTAAATCCAAAGCGTCGCTGTATGCACTTGCAAACGGGAGACGCATTAAGCGACCAAATCGTTCGAGGTTCCGGCGTTTCGACGAATTGACAGTTATTTCGGTTCCACGACCCCAATCGTCAAAAGGATGTTGGCGTAGAGCCTCGTATCACCCGTCGCAATCGTCAGCGCGCAGTCGCTGCTTCGCACGGTTTCATAGAATTTGAATCGCCCAGTCGGCTTTATCTCCAGGTGACTCCCCAAGATCTCTTGAAACTCCCGAAATACGGGTGGAGTTACGCCGTGGTCTGGCGCCATGACGACCGCCTCCTCGATAGGAATGACGTCGTTCAGAACGGCAAGCACCTCCGGAGCAGTCAGCTTTCCAGGGGTTAGATTGAGAAACACAATCCGGGAGTTGGGGCCCTCGGTCGTCGAAAAGGGATAGTTGGCGTCAGCGATGAGGACGCGGGACCCGTGTCCGGATGACGCGAGTGCTTCGAGTATCTCGGGATGAAGCAAGCA
>JAYROD010000215.1:0-6579 GCA_041911835.1 Fimbriimonadaceae bacterium
TCCACCAAAACGTACGTACGAACTTGGCCCGGGAAGTAATCGATGAGTCCCGTATTGAGGAACACATCCTTGGTTCCTGCATAGGTCAGCCGAATTTCGTAGCTTCCCAGATTCAGCAGCATATAGTCGCTGATGTCGGACCACCCGACGTTCGTGAGAATCGGGACGAGATCGATGATGTTCTGGTTCGGGCTGGCAAAGTAGACGTCGAAATTCGGCGAAGCCGTAGTGGCATCGACGAAGCGGAATTTCACCTTGCCGTCCGGAGGCGGAGTTCTATCGTCATGAAGGATGATTGGGAGATAGTCTCCCCCTGCTGCGCGCGTCGGCAATATCGTCACGAACTTATCATCTTCGAGGAACAGATCCGGCTCGAGAAGCCTCGCGCCGTTATCGGACTTGAGTACCAAGAACTGCCAGAAGCCGGCTTTCACCTGAAGATAGCCGCTGTTGTCCTTGTAGTCCATGTTGGGCTTGACGAGGTCCCCACCCCAATAGATGTCCACCGAATTCTGGTTCGACATGTTTTGGACGATCCGCATCACCGCGACGCCAGACGTGCTGGTTTGCCTGCTGCAGCCCCCGATAGCCGCCAAAAGAACTGCGGCACCCACAAACGCAAAGAACGACCTCATTATCCCTCCGTGATCTCCTGATTCTAGCCTTACGCAACCCAAGACGGACCTGCGCCGGCAGATGTTGTCGGAGTCTACACCCAAAAGACCTGAAAACGCTCAAATCGCCGTGAGAAACCGCCGAAGCCGTGGTTCAAAGCACACGGGGTCCTTCGTCCGCGTCGTAAGCCAAAGTCCGCACGGTGGGCTCCATTGCGACATCGATACGCCGACAGACAACCATGACGTCATCTGTTGCCGAAGTGGCGGTCAGTGCAATGTCGAGCTCCATGCTCGATCCGTCCTTCGCCACACCCAAAATCGGAGGATGATATCCCATTTCGCGTTTACGGACGCTGTTCAAGAATCCGACCCGCAAGAGTGAGTGCCTAGCCTGAAGCTTGGGCTCGATGAGACGTTCGACTCGAACCCCTTGGATTTCCCTAGGTGTATAGCCGAAGAGCGTGAGCGCCTGATTGTTCGCCTTCAAAACCCGGCCGGATCGCCCGTCGACCACCAGGATTGCCTCAGGTGAGATATCCATCAACGCGTTGAGGCGTGCTTCGCTCGCCCACAACTCGGCTTCGAGACGTCGCCGGGTGACTTTCTCGTACTGCACGACGATCTGATACTCCTCGATCGTCTCCGGCGCCGCCTTTTCGAGCTTCTTCCCCAGCGCCACCCATTCTTGCTGCAACTGAGACGCCGAAAGCCGAAGACGCTGGCAGGCGTCCCGATCTGTTGTCCCAGAGGCCAGGGCCTCCAGAAGTTGAATTTGGCGCTCGGTAATGCAGTACGCCATGGAATGGGCTTCCGACATTCTATCCCAGGTTATTCCAGCGATAGCGAGCCCATAATGACGGGAGATGCGGGTCGTCATGCTTTCCTGGGAATATCCACCGCGCATCGTTGGCGGCATCAGCCCTCACGTTTTCGAGCTCTCTCAGCAGCTTGCCCGAAAGGGTGTCGAAGTCCATGTTGTCACCAAGGCCACTCCTCTCGCCAAAGACGAGGAAGTGGAACCGAGTGGCGTCCACGTTCACCGAGTCCATCTCGCCCATGAACCGGACAACTTCATCCATGAGATACAGCTGCTCAACCAAGCGACTGATCTGCGGTGCAGGAAGCTGCTCGAGGATTGGCGCCCAGGCGGCCAACCCACGCTCTTTCACGCCCACGACTGGCTGTCGCTCGATGCGGCGCGCGATCTCAAATACGAATACCAGTTGCCGATGATCGCTACGGTCCACGCCACCGAAGAAGGGCGCAACAACGGCGTCCATAACGATCTCCAGCGCTACATCCACGAGCAGGAGTACTGGCTCACTTATGAGGCCTGGCGGGTCATCGTGTGTTCTGAATTCATGAGATCCGAGGTCAACCGTTCGTTCGATTGCCCGTTCGACAAGATCGACATCATCTACAACGGAGTCGACGCGTCGAAATTCGAATTCGAGTGGACCGATGCCGAGCGGGACGAGTGGCGGGTTCGCTTCGCACTTCCCACCGAGAAAATCGTGATGTATGTGGGCAGGTTCGTGCGGGAGAAGGGCATCCATGTTCTGCTCAACGCCGCAGGGGTCATCCTGAGCAATGAGCCGAACACCAAGTTCGTGATCGTCGGAGGAGGCAACCGCGAAAGGCTGGAGAAGTTCGTTCGCTGGTATGGACTGCAAGATAAGGTGCTCTTCACCGGCTTTATGGCCAACCGATCGCTGCATCAGATTTATCGCATCGCCGACGTTGCGGTGTTCCCTTCCCTCTACGAACCGTTTGGGATCGTTGCGCTTGAAGGTATGGCGGCGGGCGCGTCCGTTGTGACGAGCGACGCGGGAGGACTTAAGGAGATCGTCAAGCACGATCTGACCGGAACCTTGAGTTACGCGGGCAGCGCGGAAAGCCTCGCCTGGGCTGTCCTTCGAGTACTGCAGGATCCCGATCGGGCGAAGCGCATGGCTGACGCGGCAAAAAAGCGGCTCAAGAGTGAATTCAATTGGGAGAACCTCGCCGATCAAACCATCGCTGTATATGACCGCGTCTGGAGCGAATTCCTCAAGAGCTACTGGGCCGACAATACGCTTTGGCCCGTCACACCCGGGGCCGAGGAACGCGCCGCGAAGCTCGGAGTCAGAGAAAAAGCCGTCGCTCCGATCCACGGCGCAAGACCGATGCGCCCCACTCATGCCCCACTGCCGCTCGGTGCGGTACGCGTCGATGACACGCTAAAAGCCGAAGCTCTTGAAGACGAAGACTAGAATCTGATTCCCACATCGAACGAAAGCCCAGTCAATGCCCGATCGCCAAACGCGTAGGCGATCTCGACGAAAGGCTGAGGCGCGATGGGGAGTTTTGGGCCAAGATCGAATCCCATTCCCAATTGCGAATAGACGCCGCTCCGAGAATCGAACGCTGCTCCGCCGCGGGGTCGGGCGCTTCCGTAGCCGATACCCGCGATCCCGTAAAACGGCGCGCCAGGGACTGAGAACTTGACGTTGGCGAGGAATCGAAACAGCGTGCCGTCGGCGTCCGGTCCCTTGCGGTTGCTTCCGCCGAACGTGATCGTCGGGGAGATGCGAATCTCGGCGAGTCCCATCGGCAGCTTGTAAAGGCTGTAATCGATCCCGGCCTCGAACCCCTCGAGCGAAATCGAACTTCCGGGGAAGTTTCCGCCGAATGATGATCCCTTGAAGTATCCCACTCGCAATCCGATCCCTTGCGCTTCGGCAAGTGCCCCGGCAGCGATTCCCAGTGCGCAAATGAGGAGTCTTGTTTGCATATCCTTGCAGACGGATCAGAGTCGCATGGGTGAGCGCCGCTCGGAAGGAAACTGCGATTGATCCGCCGAACTCAATCCGCATGTCAAAATTGACACGCCGAGAGTTTGCCGTGAAGGCCGCGGGCACGATCGCTGCAACGGCGGCCTTGCCCCTATTGGGATCAGCAAAACAACCGCAAAGCAGTCCCAAAGTCGATCAGGAGGCGATGCTCAAAGACATCGACTCGAAGCTGGCCGCTCCACTCTCGGCCGAGGCTCGAAAGCTGACCGAAGCCGCGTTGACCAACAGCCAACAGGCGGCAAAGGACCGCCTAAAGTTCAGGCTTCAGGACTGCAGCGAGCCGTGCTTCATCTATATTCCGTCGGAGGTCGGCAAATGACGAGCCCCTATGCCTCCATCGCGGACATGCGCAAGGCGCTCGATTCCGGTGATATCTCAAGCGTGGAACTCACTCAGATGTATCTCAAGCGGCTCACCGATGTCGGCAGCGGTTACCGGGTAGCGCGCCAACTGACGCCTGAATTGGCGCTCAAACAGGCCAAGGCTTCGGACGAATGGCGCAGACAGTACAAGGCGCCTCGTTCGATCCTGGACGGCATTCCGTTCGGGGCAAAGGACCTCTATGCAACGAAAGGCATCCCCACGCGTTGGGGCTCACCCGGCCATGCCGATCAAATCTTCGATTACGACGCGACCTCGATCGCCAACCTACAGAACGCCGGAGCCGTGCTCATCGCCAAGCTGGCGATGATCGAGCTCGCGGGCGGCGGCAACTACAATGTGGCTGCGGCATCCGACGTCGGGGCGACCCTCTGCGCTTGGAACAAGGAGCTGTGGTCCGGCGGTTCGAGCAGCGGCAGCGGCTCCGCTGCAGCCCTCGGATGTTGCGGCTTCACCCTCGGCAGCGAAACGAGTGGAAGCATCACCTGTCCAAGCGCATTCAACGGCTCAACAGGATTCCGGCCGACCTATGGCAGGGTGAGCCGTTTCGGCGCGATGGCACTGTGCTGGACGCTCGACAAGCTCGGTCCCATTTGCAGGTCGGCCGAAGACTGCGGCGCCGTGCTCGGAATAATGGCCGGGCATGACCCAAAAGACCCGACGTCCCTCCGCCAATCGTTGAGCCTCAAGGTGCGAGGTCCAAAGCCTCGAATCGGCCTCCTCAAAGAGGACTTCGAGAAGAACAAGGCTACGGCTTGTGCGAAGGCCTATCACGACGCACTCGACGTCTTTCGTAAGCTTGGCTACGAAACGGTCGAAGTGGCCTATCCCGAAATGCCATACGATACGGCTGTCGGTATCATCGTGGACGCCGAAGGGGCCAGTTCTTTCGAGAATTACATCCGCGGGCCGAAATTCCCTATGCTCGCGGACATCAACCAGGTCGCGGGATTTTCAGCCGCGCTCGAGACCCGGGCGGTGGACTACCTCTGGGCCATGCGAATGCGCAACGAGGCGCTCAAGGCCAACCAGGTCTGGGAAAAGTGCGACTGCATCTTCACTCCGACGTTTTATCACCACGCCCCCTCGGCAACCCTTCCCTTCGATAAGACGTGGTCGATGATGGGAGGCGACTCAGGACCTTCGAATTTGCTCGGCTGGCCTTGCCTGGCCTTTCCGTTCGGATTTGAGGAAACGCCGTATGACGGCGAGAAGACGCCCGACGGATCAACTCCTCTTTCCAAAGGCAAAGCTCCCATCGGAGCCCAGATCCTCGCACCCTGTGGACGAGAAGACGTCTGTTACCGAGTGGCGCGAGATTTTCAAAAGGAAACCGATTGGCATCTCAAGAAACCGCTCATCTAGGGCCTTGAGCTAATCTATCCCGGGAGCCCACGACTTATGATCTCTAGATACTGTATTTCTGCCTGCCTGATGCTGACCCTCGCCCTGAGGGCGTGGGCAGGTGAGGGCCTACCGCTTGTCACCGGCAAATTCATCACACCCGTCGGGACGCAGGCCAACGTAGGAAGCTTCCCGGTCAACATGGTTCTGAGCGACGACGGACAGTACGTGATCGTGACGACTTGTGGACAGCGATCGGAGTTGGCTTCGATCCGAGTCTCCGATGGCGCGCTGGTCCACCACCTCGATTTCTTCATTTCGTTGCTGGCCACACTCCAGCCAGAAGGCATTTACTATGGACTTGCCTTCGGTCCACCAAACATCTTCGGCGGCATGCGCGTTTACGCCTCGCGAGGCTCGCAAGACCGTGTGGACTGCTACGACGTCACCTCAGGTGGACTCATCATCCCTACGCTGGACCCAAGTTATGAAGATCCAGCGCCGGCCCCGGTCGCCGGCTATCCAAACCAGCCCTATTGCATTGCAGGTATCGCTTTCAACAGCGACAAAACTCGGCTCTACTCTGTCCACAACGAAACGTATAAGAATCCGCTCGGCGGGCCTTCGGATCTCAAGGGATCGATGAGCATTTTCGACGTGCCGACGCGACAACGGCTTACGACCATTGATTTGCCTGGTTTTCCTTTTTCCATCCAACCGATCACAATTGGGCCCAACAAGGACAAGCGAGTCTACATCACCAGTGAGCGAGACAACCAAGTGTGCGTTGTCGACCCCTCAGTTCCCGCCGTGATCGGGAACATACCCGTTGGAAAGCATCCCATGGCTTGTGCTCTAAGCCCCGATCAGAAGAGGCTCTATGTTGCTGATGCCAACGATGACACGCTCTGGGTCATTGACACGGTTCTGAATCGAATGATTCGGACCATCTCGATGAAACCGTCTGGAACAAGCCTTCAGGGCTGCAGCCCCACAAGTCTTGCCGTTTCTCCAGACGGCACGCGCGTCTATGTCGCTCTTGCAGACATGAACGCCGTGGCCGTAGTCGACACGTCAAACTTTACCGTCCGGGGCTATATCCCGACCGGCTGGTATCCCACGTCTGTTTTGTTGAGTCCGGACGGAACCAAGCTTTTTGTGGCTAATGCGAAAGGAATCGCCGAAAGGAATCCAAACAGCTTCAGTTTCGATCCGTTGATGAATACTTCTACCTACATTCTCAACGATCTAGAAGGGACAGTGTCGATGCTGCCCATTCCAAGTGCGGGCCAATTGGCCGCGTACACAAGCATCGTCTTGGCGAACAACCGGCTTGCAGGACCGCTCCAACTCACGTTTCCAAATCCAGGCATTTCGCATGTGATCTACATCATTAGAGAGAA